>NZ_ARZA01000054.1 GCF_000387765.1 Caldisalinibacter kiritimatiensis | reverse complement strand
CAAATTAAGGGAAAGTAAAGTTTTTACTGGAAATTAGATGCGAAATCTCTGGCTTAAAAGGTAACCAATTAACAAACATACGTTTTTATGATATAATTAAATGATGTTATTTAGCAATCATATAAATTAATAATTTTTATTAATATGTCCTTCACAAGGAGGTATAAACATGTCACAAAGTAATAGAAGTAGAAGCAAAAGAACCAAAAATAACAAGAAAAAATTAAGTATATCTAGATTACTACTAGTTATTTTTCTTTTAACAATATTTATAGTAGCCGGAGCAACTGGAGGTTTAGTTTTAGCAACGGTAAAAAACGCACCAAAAATTGATCCAACTAAAATTACCACACTTTTAAATGAAAGTTCTGAAATATTGGACGCTAATGGTAATGTGATAGAAAAGGTTCATGCACAGGAATATAGAGAAATAGTTACATTAGATAAAATTCCAGACCATTTAGAGAATGCTTTTATCGCAATAGAAGACCAAAGATTTAGAACACATATCGGAATAGACCCTAAAAGAATTATAGGTGCTTTAATTGAAAATATCAAAGCTGGTACAGCTAAAGAGGGCGGTAGTACTATTACTCAACAGCTAGTAAAGAACTTATATCTTACTAAAGAAAAGAAATTAGAAAGAAAAATAAAGGAAGCATATCTTGCAATACAACTTGAAAAACATCTAACTAAAGACCAAATTCTTGAAGCATATTTAAATACAATTGAGCTTGGTCAAGGTTCATGTGGAGTTCAAGCAGCTGCACACACTTATTTCTCAAAGGATGTAAGCGAATTAACTATAGCTGAAAGTGCAATGATTGCAGGTGCAGCAAAGGGTATTACTAAATATGCAGTATTCAATAAGTTTCCTGTAGACAAAACTGATTCTATACCTAAAGAAGATATTTTAGGCTATATTAATGTAGCAGGCAATGAATATGCAGTTGTATTCAATCATGATGCTAAAAATCGTCAAAAACTTGTTCTACGTAGAATGAAAGAGCTTGGATTTATCACAGAAGAAGAATATAACCAAGCAATAAATGAAGATATGAGAGCTGCCATTAATCCAGGTGAGAAAAAAATGTCAAGTATATCTTCTTACTTTACAGATTTTGTAAAACAACAGGTAATAAAAGAACTTGTTAAAACAGGTCAATATACCGATGATGAAGCTAGAAAGCTATTATATACTGGTGGTCTTAAAATCTATTCTACAATAGATATGGACATTCAGTATAAACTAGAAAATATCTATGATAATTTTACAGAAGTTTTATTTGGAGACACATCTAAACTAAAAAAACCTGTTTTAGAACAATGGGGAAGATTTTATAGAACTAGTAGTGGTAGCAAAGGCTGTTTAGATAAATATGATAATCTTGTTGACCATTATGGAAATATAATCTACTATAAAAAAGCTAATCTATTCGATAAAAACTATAATTTAATAATTGAAAAAGGGACTTATTCATTATTAGATAATGGTAGCCTGTTAATTAATAATAAGAAATTTAATATTTATCCTAAAACAATTGATATAGTTGATTACTACTCAATAAATGAAAAGAAAAACTTGGTTACCCATACAGTTGGGTCTTTAGCATTAAAAGATATGTATGGCACTAAAGACGTAAAATATAGTAAAGGAAAAATAATTATAAGTAGTAATTTCTTAAAAGAGAATAAGGATTTTTATAGAATTGATAAAAACCAAAATCTTTTAATAAATCCTAAATATTTTCCTTTTGATTATAATGGTATAGTTCAACCACAATCTGCATCTGTTATTATTGACTATAGAACAGGTGAAATAAAAGCTTTAGTTGGAGGAAGAAATATTGAAGGTAGTAGAACTTTTAACAGAGCAACAAGTGCACAAAGACAGCCCGGTTCTTCAATAAAACCATTAGCTGTGTACTTACCTGCTCTTGATAATGGATTCACCGCAGCAAGTATCATTGATGATATTCCCCATTATGATAATAATGGTAACAGATGGCCAAAAAACTGGTATGACTATCAAACTTATAAGTACTGGGGATTAACAACATTAAGAGAAGCAGTAGAATATTCTATTAATGTTGCAGCTGTAAAAGTATTAGAAAATATAGGTATAGACACCTCAATAGAATATTTGACAAGATTAGGTATTATTAATGAAGAAAAACCTGAAAGCGACAGTTTTGTTACAAGAAGTGAAAATAGAAGAGTTAACGATGAAACTATCGCTTCACTTTCTTTAGGTGGTATGACTCACGGTTTAACTCCATTAGAAATGACAGCTGCTTACGGTGCTATTGCTAACAATGGAATTTATGTAGAGCCTATATCCTTCACTAAAGTAATAGATGGTGATGGAAGAGTAATATTAGAAAAAAAACCTACAAAAAATAGTGTTGTTACTCCTCAAGTTGCATATGTTATGTCAGATATATTAGAAAGCACAGTTAGTAGTGGTTTAGGCCGTAGAGCAATGATAGATGGTGCAAATAACACGAAAATACCTGTTGCAGGAAAAACAGGTACTACTCAAAATAAAGGTGATATTTGGTTTGTTGGATATACTCCATATTATGCTGCCGGTGTTTGGATAGGTAATGACAATGCAAAACTTAAACTTTCAACAGGTAGTAGCAAAGCAGCTGAATTTTGGAGTGATATAATGAAAGAAGTCCATAAGGGACTAGAACCTAAAAACTTTGTTGAGCCAGATGGTCTTGTAAGAGTAAATATATGTACTGAATCAGGTAAACGAGCTACTGAATTGTGTAAACAAGACCCAAGAGGAAGTACAACTAGGACAGAGTTATTTATAAAGGGTACAGAACCTATAGACTACTGTGATACACATGTAGAAGCAGAAATAGATACGACAACTGGTAAATTAGCAAATGAATTCTGTCCTCCGGAACTTATAGAAAAACGTGTGTTTATACGTAGAAATCCTCCTTATGCTCCAGATGAACATAATGGTTATGTTCCTAGAGATTATCAATATACAGTACCTACAGAGTATTGTGATATACACACTAAACCAGAAGAAACAGAAGAAAAAGATGAAGGCATAGGAAACTGGATGAGTGATTGGTACAATAATTTCTTTAATAATAATGAAGATACTAATCAAGATTTAAATGAAGACAACATAGATTCTAATACTCAAGAGGATGATTCATCAAATATAGACAATAATACAAATTAACAATCCAAAGAAAGAGACCTTTTATATATAAAAGGTCTCTTTCTTTATGCATTCTCATTTGGTGGCGATGTATCATTATCCTTGACTCTTAAAAAATCTGGCCTTAGTCTAACCTCCGGAATAGGCTTTCTCATTAATACAGTATTTAATGCCTTCCAATTAAATGGAATTAACGGCCATAAATAGTTTATACCTCCAAAGGATTTTGTTCTAAATAATACAATAACAAATAATAGTATTCCTATTGTAAAACCATAAATGTCAAATATACCGGTTAGTATTATAAGAATCAATCTAAATATCCTAATAGCTAAAGAAAATTCTATACTAGGTGTTGCAAACATTCCTATACCTACTATTGCTCCATACAGAACTGTTTCTGGTATAAACCATCCTACTTTAACAGCAAAATCACTTAATAATAACGCTCCAATAATACCTAGTGAAGTAGTTAAAGCATTAGGTGTATGTATAGAAGCTATACGAAGAAAATCAAGTCCTATTTCTAACACAATAAATTGTATAAGCAATGGTATTTCTCCTGTCTTTTCTGGCCCTATAAACTTTAGTGCATGTGGTAAATACTCCTTATTAAAGACCAATAGTAACCACAATGCCGACAATACATAAGATATAGTTATAGCTAAAAACCTAACCCACCTCATATAAGTACCAACAGTTGGATTATTGTAATAATCTTCAGCATGCTGCGTAAAGTGAAATAATGTAACTGGTAAAATCATTACACTAGGTGTAGTGTCTACCATAACTACAATATGACCTTCTAATAAATGAGCTGCTGCCACATCAGGACGCTCAGTAAACTTAGCCTGTGGAAATGGGTTCCAACTTCTCCCTAAAATAAACTCTTCTAAACTCTTCTCTCCCATAAGCAATGAATCAGTCTTTATTTCTTGTAATTTCTTTTTAATACTATTTATTAAATCTGTATTTGTTATGTCTTTTATGTAACTAACCACAACATCAGTTTGTGACCTATCTCCTACTTTAAACATTTCAAATCTAAGATTAGGGTCTCTTATTCTTCTTCTAATTAAAGCTGTATTAAAAACTATAGTTTCAACAAATCCATCCCTTGGACCTCTAGTTACTCTTTCTAAATCAGGTTCTTCAGGTCCTCTAGCAGGGTAAGTTCTAGCATCAATAATAATACATTCATTAACCCCTTCAACAAATAAAGCAACTGAACCTGACATTATTGCAAATTCAACATCGTCCATATTGTCAGTATAGTCACATTCTATATAAGGTATGTTCTTATTTAACAGTTTATTTAATGTATTTGGAACAATCTCGTCTCTATCTACTTGCTGCAATATTGATAAAATCCATATCATCACTTCATCTTTAACAAAGCCATCTATAAAGAAAATAGCTGATTTCTTTCCACCTATCACTATGTCCTTCTTTATAACATCAAAACTTTCTTCTAGTCCCAATTTATTCGATAGATATTCTATATTCTCTTGAAATTTGCTACTAACTTTCATTTTTTATTCGCTCCTATTTAATATTTCTTTAAGTGCCTTTGTTACTATTGGTGCTCCTTTACTAATATCATCTTTACCATTCATTTTGCCAATATCACCAATCCCTACAACTAAGGGTATATTATAACTATTAATAATATCTACCGTATCTCCATATAAAATGTTATCATCTGTTTCTACTCCATCTTTATCAACTGCTTTTTTTACAACCTTACCATCTGCAGTTACTGAAAAATCAACCTTAATTCCATTTACATCTTTAGTATTAGATGCTACTGCTACAATTCCTAAAATCTCAACATCATCACATAAAAGAATCTCATTTAAAGCTTTTTCACCTTTTCCAAAACCTTCATCACCTACGTCATCTACCATTATTACTACTGGGTCATACTTAGCTTGCTTTATAAAATCTACTATCTTTTCTCCAGTAATAGGCGTTGGATTTCCACCTGACCTAGATATACATCTACCTCCAATATTTTTAGCTGCAACTTCTACAGCTCTTCTCGCTACATTATCGCCATCAGTTACTAATATAATTTTCCTTTTTTTTGACATAAACCAACCTCTTTCTTTTAACTTTTTGACTTAGGATTAGATAATAATGCCATTATATAACCGAAAAAAACAGCTGCAGCTACTCCACCAGCTGTAGCAGTAATGCCTCCTGTAAATACACCTATAATTCCATCTTTATCAACAGCTTCTATTACCCCTTTAGCTAAGGCATACCCAAAACCTGGTAAAGGCACTGTAGCTCCAGCCTTTCCTAATTCAACTATAGGCTCGTATATCCCAATAGCAGTTAAAACTACACCTGATGTAACAAATGAAACTAATACGTGAGCAGGAGTTAATTTTGTGGTATCCATTAATATTTGCCCTATTACACAAATAGCTCCACCTACTAAAAACGCTCTTAAATAGTCCATTAAAATCCTCCTAACTTATCTTATTGCTTATAGATACAGCGTGGGCAATACCAGGGATTGACTCTCCTTGCAGGGCACTAGTTGGAGAATGAAGTGCTCCTGTTGATACAAGCAATATTCGATTAAATGTTCCTTTTTGTAACTCTTTATATAAATATCCGCAGAATACTGTTGCAGAACAACCACATCCACTGCCTCCTGCATGAGTATCTTGTTTTTCGTTATCAAATATTTTTATTCCACAATCTGTATAAATACTTGATACATCATACCCTTGTTCAATCATTAAATCTTGTGCTATTTCTTTTCCTATCGCAGCCAAATCTCCAGTAATAATTAAGTCATAATCTTCTATAGTAAAACCTGTATCTTTAAAATGCTGTACAATAGTGTCAGCTGCTGCTGGTGCCATTGCAGCCCCCATATTATTTACATCTTTTACCCCAGGGTCAACTATTTTGCCAGTTGTTACATGGGTTATATAAGGTCCATTTCCATTAGCAGATAAAACAGCTGCACCTGCCCCTGTTACTGTCCACTGTGATGTTGGAGGCCTTTGATTTCCTAGCTCTAGTGGAAACCTATATTGTCTTTCAGCAGTACTGAAATGGCTTGAAGTAACACATACTACTTTATCACCATATCCACCATCAATTGTTATAGAGCCTAAACTTAATGACAGTGTCATTGTTGAACACGCTCCATACAGACCGAAATATGGCATTTGCAACTGCCTAGCTGCGTATGACGATGAAATAATCTGATTCAGCAAATCACCAGCAAATAAATATTCAATATCGGATTCTTTCAAATCTCCATTTCTAATTGCCATCTTAACTGCCTCTTGTTGCATTTTACTTTCACACTTTTCCCACGTTCCTTGTCCCCATAAATCATCATCTAAAACCATATCAAAATAATCCTTCAATGGTCCTTGCCCTTCTTTAGGTCCTACAATAGAAGCTGTAGAAATAATTGAAGGGGGATTATCAAAGACTACTGTTTGTTTGCCTAATTTTTTCTTAGCCAAGTTTATACCCCCTTATTTCTTTAGTAATAGATATATAATACCTACAAGTATCGATGAACCATAACCATATACTAAAACTGGCCCTGCTATTGAAAACATTTTAGCAGCTACTCCAAACACAAAGCCCTCTCTTTTATACTCCATAGCTGGAGATACAATTGAATTTGCAAAACCAGTTATCGGTACTATAGAACCTGCTCCTGCCCTCTTTCCTAACTTATCATATACACCTATACCAGTAAAAAATGCCCCTAACGTTACTAAAATAATTGCAGTAGCAGCTGATACACTTTTCTCATCTAAACCATAATTTTTAACTGTATTTGTAATTAATTGACCAAAAGTACAAATAAGCCCACCTACTAGAAAGGCCCATATACAATTTTTAATATAATTAGGTTTAGGAACTTTTTTATTTACGTATTTTTCATAATCTTTTTTGTTTATATTATTCAATTTAATCACTCCTAATTTTTTATTTTATTACTTGATTTAATTTACATTAAATAATATTAACCATTGTAATAATGAACCAACTACTTTACCAACAGATAGAGCAATGAGTACATAATATACATAATCTTGAATATTTAATCTATTTACTAAAACCGGTATAACGTTTACAACCTCAGCTAATGCTGCTGCTAATAAGCCTATATAAGCCCCCATTGTTAAACCAATAGGAATTAAAAAAAATGTATTTAACTTTATACTAAAGTTTAGAAAAGTCATTAACGCTATTAAAACTACTGATATAATCATTACCTTTGTATATAAAGAAATTGACTTTTGAGAATTAGTCAACTGAGCAAGCCTAGGTATGATATCAAGAAGAGTTATAAACGATGCTAATGCATTGCCTACAACTATTCCTCCTGAAATCCCAATAATAATTAAAACTATAGACTTTAACACTTATATCACCACTTATTTGCGTTGTTTTATATGCTTTGTTTTATCTAGTACATATTCATTAATGTTTTTGTTATACATATACATTTCTATATCTAAAGGACTAGGTTCTTTTTTCCATTTCTTTTTAGATATATGGTTAAAAAAAGTAGCCATACCTATGCCAAGGCCTATAGAATATGGAATTTGTAGAATTAATGGTCTTTCATTAGTTTTACCTACTATTAAATAATATATAGCTTTATGTACTTCTTCCATATTAACATCTCTGTGAAAATATATAATTGCTAATGCAGCTCCAACTGATAAGATTATACAAATAAGTAGGATTTTTAAATATTGAAATATATTATAGGATTTCTTATCATCTTCTATGTTTATAAGTATCTCTGGATTTCCAAAAACATTTATCTTAACATTATCATGTTTTTCTTGTATCTTTTCTATTATATCTAATATAAACACAACTTTACTTTTCACATTTTCAGGTACATAAATTATTTCTATATTAAGTACAGATTCTTTAATACTTTTATCCTGACAAATTACTGAAGCTAAATCTCTTATTTTTAGTATTTTACCAGACTTAGTATCAATTTTAGGTTCTACTTGTATATAAAGCTGTTCTTTTGATATTTTTATCACCTCATTATCTCATGCTGATAAGCCACTTTTACTAGTTTAGCTCTTTTAGGCTTTTCTTTAGTTGATTTGTTACTAGAATAAATAACTACACCTATTGCAATAGTAGCTATAATTAAAATAACATATATAGTTACTTTAAATATTTTTTTCATCATAGTAAATCAACTCCATTAGTTGTTATGTTAATATTATTTGCTTCTATGATTTTTTAATACAAAAAAAAATAAGGCATACTATATTATGCCTTAGATAACATCTTTTTCATATTATTAAGAACCTTTTTTTCTATCCGTGATACTTGAACCTGTGATATTCCCAGCATTTTAGCCACTTCTGTCTGTGTTTTATCTTTAAAATATCTTAATATTATTATTTGTCTATCTCTAGGTTCTAACTTGTTTATAGTTTCTTTTAATGTAATCTTATCTAATATTCCAATATTTTGCTCTTCTTCACTTACTTTATCAATTAGAAATATAGGCGAACCATCATTTTGATGAATTACATCATACAAATATTCTGGATGATGATTTGAATCTAATGCCATAATTATGTCTTCTTTATCTATATTTATTTCCTCGGCAATTTCCTCTATAGTCGGTTCTCTTCCTAATTTTTTAGTCAGCGATTCTTTTGTCATTTTAGCTTTATTGGCAGTTTGTTTTAACGACCTACTAACCTTAATAATCCCGTCATCTCTTAAAAACCTTTTTATCTCACCTATAATCATAGGTACTGCATATGTAGAAAATCTTACTTTATAAGATGTATCAAATTTCTGTATAGCCTTAATTAAACCTATACAACCTAACTGAAATAAATCTTCAGAATCATATCCTCTATTACTAAATTTTTTCAATACACTTCTAACTAAACCTATGTTATGCTCAACTATAATACTTTGAGCATCTTCATCTCCATTCTGTGCTCTCTTAATTAACTCCATAGTCTCTTCATGACTAAGTAAATCATGTGATGTATTTTTAGCTGAATTTACATTCATAATATCTACTCCTCAGCTGAAAAACTTCTAAATTTCTTTACCATCTTAACTCTAGTGCCTTTTCCTATTTCAGATTCTACTTCAAGCTCATCCATAAAACTTTCCATCACAGTAAATCCCATCCCTGACCTTTCTAATTCAGGTTTTGAAGTATATAAAGGCTCCATAGCTTTATTAATATCATCTATTCCTTTACCTTCATCTTTAACTACTATCTCTAGTTGAGCATCTTCTATTTTACATTCTATAATTATTGTCCCAGTTGTATTTTCATATCCATGTATTATAGAATTAGTAACTGCTTCTGATACTGCCGTCTTAACATCAGCTAATTCTTCAATAGTGGGGTCTAGCTGTGAAGCAAAAGATGCAACTACAACTCTAGCAAAAGCCTCATTTTGTGATTTGCTTGGAATCTCTAACTTCATATTGTTATTAAACATTCTAAAAACACTCCTTTTATAAGTTATCTAAAGCATCATTTAAACTATCATATATTTTAACAATTTTCATCATGCCTGACATATTAAGTATTTTTTTCACTCTAGAACTTGCATTTATTAAATATATCTTTCCACCATTTTGTGAAGCAATTTTATATCTTCCCATTATCAATCCTATACCTGCACTATCCATAAAATTTAGTCCTTTGAGGTCAAAAACAATGTTCTTTAATGATTTCTCGACATAGTAGCTATCAATTTTAGTTCTTACTTCATCTGCCATATGGTGGTCTAATTCTCCATTAAAACTTATTACTAGAGTTTTATCTATTACTTTGAAATTTAATTGCACTATTATCCCCCCCTTGAAATTTTATTACTTATCTTCTATTCTCCATTAATGCATTTTTTACCTTCAATGAAAAATGTTTTCTTTTGTAACATATAGTAAAATTTAATCATTTATTATTTTTTTATTAACAAGCTATTTTTTGGTATAATAAAGTAAATCAATTCCTTAAGGAGGGATTTATATCAAAGCACTATTTACATACAATTACGGAAAAGAAAAAATGAATAAAATTAAAAAATTAGGTTATAAGCTAATTTATATTCATGAAAAAGAAATAACTAATTGTGAATCTATAAAAGATATTGATATCCTTGTATGTTATAATCCTTTTAACAATTTAGATATTTCTAAACTTAAAAATTTAAAATGGATACAACTTTCAAGTATAGGTATAGACCAAGCACCAATAAAACATATAAAAGAAAACGATATCATACTCACCAATAATAAAGGTGGTTATAGTATTCCAATTGGCGAATGGGTTGTATTAAAAATATTAGAACTAGCTAAAAATAGCAATAAGTTTTATAAAAAACAACAGAAAAAAAAGTGGAAATTAGATACTTCTGTCTTGGAGATTTTTGGGAAAACTATTGGATTTATAGGTACAGGAAGTATAGCCAAAGAATCAGCTAAGAGACTACAGGGATTTGATGCAAAACTCATTGGACTTAATACTTCTGGAAGAGATGTTGAATATTTTGATAAATGTTATGGAGTCAATGATTTCAAATACATGGTATCTTTATGTGATATCATAGTAGTATCCATACCATATACCTCAAAAACTCATCATTTATTAAACGAAGAAATTTTTAAAGAAATGAAAAATAACGTATATATCATTAATGTTGCTAGAGGAAATATTATTAACGAAAGACATTTAATTAAGTATTTAAAGAATGGTAAAATAAAAGGAGCTGCTCTAGATGTATTTGAAAATGAACCTTTAAGTCCTGATAGTCCTTTATGGGAGCTAGATAATGTAATAATTACGCCTCATAATTCATGGGTATCTGAAATGAGAAATGAAAGAAGATTTAATCTAATATATGAAAACATGAAAAGATATATAAATGGTGAAAAACTCTTAAATGTAGTTAATCTAGAAAAAGGATATTAAAAAGGCCATCGATTAATCGATGGCCCTTTCTTTACTCTACAGTTTTCTTTTCAGCTTCTAATAAATCTTCCTCTGCAACACTCTTACCTAATACTTGAACTATAACTATAATTAATATAACTCCACCTACTAATGAAATAAGTAAAGCAGGTATAGTTCCTAATCCCGATAATCCAACTATAATATAACCTAATATTGCTAATACAGCTCCAGTTAAAGCATAAGGTACTTGTGTTTTTACGTGGTCTATATGATCTGATGCCGAAGCCATAGATGACATAATAGTTGTATCTGATATTGGTGAACAATGATCTCCAAATATTGAACCAGTTAACACTGAACTTAATGTAGCGATTATTAATGAAGGCTCAGCAGCTCCAGCTACTACATAACTATTAGCTAAAGGTACAGCTAACGGTATAACAATTGCCATAGTACCCCAAGAAGTTCCTGTTGAAAATGCCACTAAACAAGATATAACAAATACAAGTATTGGTAAAAATCCACCTGGAATGCTTTCAGATACTACACCTACTAAAAAATCTGCAGTTCCAACTCCATCCGTTACACTTCCTAAAGACCAAGCCAATACTAGTATCATACAAGTGATTAATAAAGATTTAGCTCCTTCTACCCATGAATCAAAGGCTTCACCCAAAGATAATATTTTTTGAGATACAGCCATTGTTATAGCTACTATACTTGCTACTACTGCGCCCCATATTAAAACAACACTAGCATCAGCATAACCGAAACTTTCTCTAATACCAACCCAAGTATACCATTTAATATTTAGTCCATCTGCTATAGCTGCATTGTATCCATTATACCAAAGCCCTATAAAGGATACTACAATTAAAGTTAGAATCGGAACAATTGCATTTGATGCTCTTAACTCTGTGCCTTCTTTTAACTCCATTTTTGTAATCTCATCACTAGCCATTGGCTTTGCATCTTCACCTAATACTTTACCTGTTAACCTTGCTCTCTTTTCTGCATCATACATAGGACCAAATTCTTTTCTTGATATGGCTAATACTAAAACTAAAATAAGTGCAAATATACTATAAAATCTATAAGGAATGGTCTTAATAAATACTCCATAAATATTTGCATCAATTCCTATACTTTCGTATGCATTCTTTATAAGTCCAATCTCATATCCTATCCAAGTTGATACCAAGGCCATACCTACCACAGGTGCAGCTGTTGAGTCAACAATATAAGCTAGTTTTTCCCTTGAAACTTTCAATTTATCTGTTAATGGTCTCATCGTAGGTCCAACAATTAAAGTATTAGCATAATCATCAAAAAACACACATAATCCTAAAATCCATGTTGCTATCTGAGCACTTCTAGCTGTTTTGGCTTTTTTAGCAAGTGCTTCAGCTATTGCTTTAGTACCTCCCATTTTTCCAATAACACCGACCATACCACCTATACTCAGAGTAAAAATCAATATAGCTGCATTCCATGAATCAGCAGCTGACCCTAGCATAAATTCATCTAAGTTCTTAAGAATCCATAAAATGGATTACCTCCATTTAACATCATAGCACCAATAAAAATACCTAGGAAAAGTGACAATAATACTTGCTTTGTTAAAAATGCTAATACAATAGCTAAAACCGGTGGTAATAATGATACCCAACCAAAACTAGAATCATCAGTTTTTGTTGCTCCTGCATAAGCTGCTAAAGCAAAAACTATAATCAAAATAACAACTAAAGCGATAGACGATATTTTGCCTTTTTTCACATAAAAACCTCCTTTTGTTATAACCCCTTTCTTTTTTTACATTTTGCTTTAATAACTCTTATTCTTATTATTCTTATTTCCACCTCCTTACTAGTTGCTTATTTAATATTTATTCTATAAGTAAATAAAAATCCCTTTTAATTTTTGTAATTTTCCTATTTTTCTGAATTTGATTTTGTATAACAAAAAAAGCAACTATATTAGCTGCTTAAAGTTAAATATTGCACAATAATTCTTTTATTATCATCCACTTTTGTAATTTTTCTTTAAATGGTCTTGTATTAGCTGGACTAGTAGAAGGCAACTGATAATAATTAGTTATTGTAGGTACATTAAATCCAATATATTTTTTAAACAGTCTCTTTGCAGTAGTTCCATTAAATAAAACATATTGTATATTAGTATATTTATTAAAAAAGTCTTTTAGATTATTCATTTCCTCATTCCTAATATTTGCATCAAGACTTCCTTCTCTCTCACATTGTTTTATTACATCCCATAGTGCTATATTTTTCTTATTTAAAAATTTTACCCTATCAGAATATTTCTCCTCCTTTTCTTCGTCAAAAACACCATATATAATATCCCAAAACTGATTTCTTTTGTGTGCATAATATTGATTCTGCCTTAGTGATTCAACTCCAGGCATTGAACCTAATATTATAAGTTTAGCTTTTTCATCTACTATTGGTTCAAATGAAGTTATAATTTAACCACCTCCATTGTATCTAGTGCTTTGTACTTTTAAATCTATTTAAAATTAGCACTGTAAAATATGCAGCACCATTTAATAGTATAATAGTTGCTCCTGACGCTATATTAAATTGATATGATATAAACAAACCTAATACACTTAATATCATTCCCACTCCTATTGATAATAAAATCTTTTTTTTTAAGTTATATGTAAAAAATTTAGCTATCGCTGGTGGAATGGTTAAAAGCGCAATAACTAATATAATTCCTACAACTTTAATTAATACGACTATTGTTAAAGCAATTAAAATAAAAAGAAAATTTTCAAGAAATAAAGTTGGAATTCCTAAAACCTTTGTAAATTGGTCATCAAACAAATATGCCTTCCAATAGTTAAACAATGACACTATAGTTATAACTACAATAACATCTACAATTCCCATCAATTTTATTGAAAAATTAGATACAGTTAAAATATCCCCAAACAAGTATGATGTCATATCTGGAGGATATCCTGGAGTAAAAGCTATAAACATTATACCAAGTGCCATACCAATAGCCCAAAACATACCAATTAATGAATCAGAATTAGTATTAGTACGTCTCCTTATTCCAGCAATACTAAATGCTGCAATAATTGAAAAAATAAGAGCTCCTATTATCGGCTCAATCCCTAAAAAATATCCCATACCTATACCACCAAATGATGTATGGGCAATACCTCCACTCATCATTACTAATCTTTTTTCTACTATGATAGTCCCAATAATGCCACAAACAATACTGGTCATAACTGCTGCCAAAAAAGCATTTCTCATGTACGTATAACTAAACAGTGAACTAATCATTTTCATCCTCCTCATGAAATTTAAGTACTCTATGGGGAGTAGTTCCATGGGTTATTAAGTCTATTGGACAACCATAGGTTTTTTTTAAAGTTTCATTATCTAAACGTGAATTATTTTCATCATGATAATATAAAGTTTTGTTTAAACATGCAATACTGTCAATATATGATGAAATAATACCTATATCATGACTGACTAAAATTATAGTTTTTTCTTCATTTAATTTCTTTAGTAATTTATATATTTCAGTTTTAGCATTAGCATCTATACTAGCTGTAGGTTCATCTAATAGTAAAATATTAGGCTCTGTAACTAAAGCCCTAGCAATTAGTACTTTTTGAAGCTGTCCCCCTGAAAGCTTCCCTATCTGTCTATCTTTAAATTCCAATATACCTAATTCCTCCATAACCTGTTCTACTTTTTTTATATCCTTTTTCGAAAATCGATGAAACAATCTAACCTTATTAGGCAATAATCCCATTAGAACTACATCTAAAACTTTTATAGGAAACTTTTTGTCAAAGCTACTAAACTGTGGAACATATCCTATACTTCTACCATCTCTAATTTTTACAGTACCACTACTAGGTTTAATTATGCCTAGTAGCAATTTCAAAAGAGTTGTTTTTCCGCCACCATTAGGTCCTATAATCCCTAAAAATTGTTTTCTCTTTACTTTAAAATTAATGTCCTTCAAAGCACATACCGAATCATAAAATATACTAACATTTTTAACTTCTATATCGTACATACTGACTCCCCCTATTTTAATGCTTGCTTAAAGGTATCTGTTATAACTTTTAAGTTTTCTATATAATTTGGAGCTAAAGGTGCTACCTCAATCACCTTTCCATCTATCTCATTTGCAATAATTTCAGCTTGTTCGTTATCAAACTCAGCTTGATAAAAGATTACTTTTATTCCTTTTTCTTTAGCTAGTTCAACAACCCTTTGTACTTCTTTAGCAGTTGCTTTTTTACCTGACTTCTCGATTGCAACCATTTCTAAGCCATAATCTTCAGCAAAATACCCAAATGATGGATGATAAACTATAAACGATTTATTATTCACTTCTTTAAATGTTGCCTTAATTTCTTCATCGATAGTATCTAACTTGTTTATGTATTTTGAAGCATTTTTAAAATAAATACTTTTATTTTTAGGGTCTAATTCACTTAACTCATCTCTAATTACTTCAATCATCACTTTAACTCTTTTTGGAGATAACCAAATGTGAGGGTCTCTTCTCCCAGTAGTATTATTGTCAAAATATCTATGGGGATAAACTACTCCGACTTTTTCTGCTAAAGAGACTATTTTTAAGTTTTTATTAAATACTTTAGCCTTAGGTATTATATTTGCTTCTTCTGTAGGAACCCCCATAGAAAAATATATAGATGCTCTAGAGAATTTTTCGATTTCCCTTGGTGAAGGTTTATAATTAGCAGGACTATTACCTGGTGGAATCATAGTTACAATATCTACCAAATCACCTGCGACAGCCTTAACAAATTCTTCTTCAGGAACTATTGCAACAGCTACTGTTAATTTATCTTCTTTAGAATTATCAACTGTATCTACTGTACACCCTATAAAACTTATTACTATGAATAAAGTTATACCAGCTAAGATATACTTAATAAACTTCATAGCCTTCCCTCCCTATAAGTAATTGCAAATGATTTGCATTTACATTTATAACATATACCTTTTTTATGTAAAAGTCAAGGCTATTTACTTTTTTACTATCAAATACCTACCCATGTAAAACTTAATTTAATTGAACAATTAGTCGAATTAATATATAATTATATCCAAATAGGAGTGGTTTTATATGAGTATTGAAGAATTACAAAAAAAACTTAAAGAAAACGGATACAAAATTACTTCTCAAAGAAAAGCTATTTTGGAAGTCTTAATTGACTATCAGGACCATTTTATATCAGCTGAAAAACTATTTAATAAAGTCAAAATAAAAAATTCTAAAGTAAATCTTTCTACCATATATAGAAATTTAGATATTCTGAATTCATTAGACTTTGTCCATAAAATCACTATAAATGACGATTACTCTTTATTTAGTTTAGTTTCATTAGATGAACATCATCATCATATTATTTGTAAATGTTGTGGCAAAACTGAAGTTATACCTTTCTGCCCTTTTGATGACTTAAAAGCTTTTGCCGAAGAGAAAGGTTTTGATTTAACTCAACATAAAATTGAATTATATGGTTACTGTAAGGACTGTAAGCACAAAAATAAATTGTAAAATTATTAACATATAATTTAGTATTGACAATTTATTTATTATTTAGTAAAATCAATTTTCGTAACAGCTATTTCATGTGAAAGCATTCTCATGGGGGAATTTAAATTATGGAATATAAAATAATAAAGCCATTAAGTAACAATGTAGTGCTGGCTAATAAAGAAGATAAAAATTACGTTTTATTAGGTAAAGGGATAGGCTTTGGAAAAAAGAAAAATATGATATTGAAAGATTCCGATAACATTGAAAAAATATTCATCTCATTAGATGATTTTAATTTGATAGAATATGAAAACCTTTTATCTAAAGTAGATCCCAAAATATTAGAATTAACAGAAAGAATTATCTCAATGGTTTCAAAAGAGCTTAAAGAAAACCTTAACCCCCATATACACATTGGATTAATAGACCATATTAACTTTGCGATTAAGAGATTAGAAGAGGGTATTGAAATAGTTAATCCTTTTCTATTTGAAACGAAACTTCTATACCCTCAAGAATATAAACTAGCTGAAAAAGCTGTAAACATTTTACGCGAAAATCTAAACATAAAAATTCCTGATGCAGAAATTGGTTTTATAACCTTTCATATATATGGTGCAAGAAAAAATAAAGTTAAAAGAGATGCTTTTAAAAATTCTAAAATAGTAAGTAAAATTATTGATTATACACAAAGGAAATTACAAATTGATTTGAGTAAAGGCTCATTTGACTATATTAGATTTGTAATGCACTTAAAAGGAGTACTAAATAGACTTAATGAAGGTAAATGTATAGAAAATGTTCTATTACAAAAGGTTAAAGATGAATTTAAATATGAATACAAAATCGCTTACGATATTTCTAAAATTATTGAAAATGATTTACGTATAAAAGTTCCTGATGATGAAATAGGATATATAGCACTACATTTACATAAACTCAAAAAATACCCACTAAAATAGATAAATAACTTAGCGTGTTACTGATTCGATCAGGCATGAGCTAAGGCATAGGGGGTATGGTATACACTTATTATTGGTATAAGTGTATACTTGTACCCTTTCCTTAGCTCATGTCTTTTTTATATATAATTTGTAGCTACAAAATTATTGGATATTAATTAGAGGTTATTTAATTATTTGTAATCTTTAAATACTCTCGAGGGTATTACTTTAACAAAACAAATTAGTATATTCTTAAGGAGGTAATAAAATGAGTAACAATAAGAACAAAATATTTGCTACTTTACAACAAATAGGTAAATCACTAATGATGCCAGTTTCAGTTCTTCCTGCTGCTGGTCTATTAGTAGCTCTTGGAAGGCTGCTTCAAAACTTTACAGAAAATGCATCAGGTGAAATAACAAATCAATTCGTACATGGTTTTGGTCAAGTGATTTTTAGTGGAGGTTTAGCTATCTTTGAACAATTACCAGTTGTTTTTGCTATTGGAGTTGCTATAGGATTTGCTTCTGGTGAAGGAGTTGCAGGACTTGCAGCAGTTGTAGGTTACTTTACTATGACTAATGTTATTAATGTCGTTGCTGATTTAAGAGGTCTTGAAATGGCAATTAACACAGGGGTTTTTGGAGGTATTGTAATAGGTCTATTATCAGCTAGACTTTATAAAAAATACTTCCAAACAAAACTTCATCCTGTATTAGGATTCTTCTCTGGTAAAAGATTAGTTCCTATAATTACAGCTGCTGCATCATTAGTAGTTGGTATATTATTTGGCTTTATATGGCCTCCAATCCAAGACCAAATAAATGCATTTGGTACAAGTATAATGAACTCTAGTCTTGGACCTGCATTCTATGCAGCAGGTAAAAGATTACTTATCCCTGTAGGATTACACCATGTTTACTATCCTCCATTCCTTTATGAATTTGGAGAATTTGTAACTAAATCTGGACAGGTTTTACATGGGGAAACTGCTAGATATTTTGCTGGTGACCCTACAGCTGGTAGATTTATGGCTTCTGAATTCCCTATTATGTTATTCGGTCTTCCAGCTGCAACACTAGCTATGTACTTAAGGGCAAATAGTAAAAAGAAAAAAGCTGTAGCTGGTATTATGCTTTCAGCTGCATTAACATCAATTATTACAGGTATCACTGAACCAATTGAGTTCTCATTTATTTTCGTTGCACCTATTTTATATGTATTCCATGTTCTTGCAGCATTTTTATCTGGACTATTAACAAGCTACTTTGATATACATCTTGGATATACATTCTCAGCTTCACTTATAGACTATGTAGTTGGATTCTTTAACCAAAAGAATAGTATCTATTTATTTACTATAGTAGGACCAGCTATATTTGCATTATACTTTGTAGTTTTCTACTGGCTAATAAAAATATTAGATATCAAAACTCCAGGTAGAGAAGATAATGACTCAGAAGAAACTATAGAAGTATCCTCATCAGAAAAGGCCATTGAAGTATTAAAGGCACTTGGTGGAGCAAACAATATTGAAAATCTAGATGCATGTATAACAAGACTAAGACTTTCAGTTCAAGATTCATCACTAGTTAATAAAGACAGATTAAAACAATTAGGTTCAGCTGGTATATTAGATGCTGGTGGAGGTAACTTCCAAATTATCTTTGGTACTGAATCTGAACAATTAAAAGAAGAAATCAAAAAACTTATGCTTACTCAAAGTACAGCAAATAATACAGTTGATAATAACTCTACTATCATCAAATCACCTTTAACTGGTGAAGTGATAGAAATGTCTCAAGTACCAGATGAAACATTTGCTCAAAAACTTATAGGTGACGGTATAGCTATTAATCCATCAGAGGGAGTTGTTTACTCACCAGTTGATGGTAAAATCGCTCAAATATTTAATACTAAACATGCTATCGGAATAGTTACTGACAATGGTATAGAAATACTTATCCACATAGGTATTGATACTGTAAAAATGAATGGAGAAGGTTTTAAATCATTTATCTCTCAAGGAGACACAGTAAAATGTGGAGATAAATTAATTGAATTTGATATTGATTTAATCAAGAAAAAAGCTAAATCTGTTATAACTCCTATTGTAATAACTAATACAGCTGAAATTAAAGGGTTAAATGTAATTAAAAAAGGTAAAATAAAATCTGGAGAAGATTTATTAAAAATTCAAAAATAAGTAATTAAAAGCACTATGCGTCACGCATAGTGCTTTTATTAATAATCAGGTTGTATGTTATTATCACTAGATGTAACTAGAATATTATCCATCTCTTTTTTTAGTAATACTACAGTTACTATAGTAGATAATAAATCTGATATAGGATAAGATAGCCATACACCTAATATTGAGTTATCCATTATCTTAGGTAAAATTATTATTAACGGTATCAATAAAATAACCTGTCTAAGTAAAGTTAAAATTAACGATGGTAATGCCTTTCCAAGTGCTTGGAATAAAGCAGCTCCTATTATTTGTACTCCAATTATCGGTGACATACTGATTATAATTCGTAAAACTAGAATTCCTTCAGTTATTATTTCATTTTCATTACTGAATAACTTAAGAATAAACCCTGGGAATAATTCTCCTACTAAAAAACCAAATGTAGCCAATACAACTGTTGTTAATATAGACATTTTAACAACTTCTTTTACTCTATCATATTTTTTAGCACCATAATTGAAACCAACTATAGGCTGCATTCCCTGTACTACTCCAAATAAAGGTAAATATAAAAACATAATAACTCTATTCACTATACCTAATATTGATATAGCAATATCTCCACCATATATTCTTAATGAATTATTTACTACTATTGCTAAAATACTTCCAGCCATATTTCTAGCAAAGGAAGCAAATCCTACTGTGAATATTTCTTTTAAAATATCAAACTTAGGCTTTAAATGATGTAACTTAACCTTTAATGAGCTCTTTCCTCCATATAAGTAATTAATTATATATATAAATGAAATAAATTGAGAAAGTATAGTTGCAAGTGCAGCACCTTTAATACCTAGCTTAAATCCAAATATGAATATTGGGTCTAATACTATATTTAATCCTGTACCTATAAGCATAATATTCATTGAATCTTTAGCATTACCTTCAGCTCTTACAAGATTATTTGCTGCCATTACAAATGAAAAGAAAATATTCCCCATAAGAATTATTGACATATAATCCTTTGCATATGGTAACAATGTATCAGTAGCACCAAATAATCTAAGCATTGGTTCTAAATAAATGTATCCTAAAACTACAGTAAGAGCACTTAATATAAATATAGCTAAAAATGCATTACCAGCAATATAATCAGCTTTTTCTACATCCTTTGCTCCAAGACTTCTTGATACAGCAGAAGCTGCTCCTATTCCTATCATAAGTGCAAATGCCATAATTACCATCTGAATGGGAAAGGCTATGGTCAATCCACCTATAGCTAATGCGCCAACACCTTTACCAATAAATATGGTATCAATAATGTTATATAAAGCATTTACAATCATCCCTATTGTAGCAGGCAATGATAGCTTTAATAATAATTTACTTATTTTCTCATTCTCTAGCATATAACTTCTTTGATTCATTGCATTATTCTCCCTTCATGTCAATTTTCTTTCATATTCTTTACTGCATTTTTAGCCATTTTCTTTAATACAATTAACAACATATCCTTTTCTTCATTTGATAATCCTTGTTCTAGTAACTCAATAGACTTATCAAGCACATTAAAGATTATTGGTTTCATATTAATTACCTTTTGAGTCAGATATATCTTATATGACCTTTTATCTTCAGGGTTTACCTTTCTAGTAACATATCCTTCCCTTTCTAATTTTTTAATGGCTCTAGCTGTGGTTCCTTTATCTTTATTAGTATACTTTGTCATTTCTTCTTGAGTTATGCCATCATGTTTATATAGCAATAAAATATAATGAAACTGTCCACTACCTAAATTATAAGGTTCAAGCTGTTTTGATACATATGATTTTAAACAGCCATTGATAATAGCTAACCATCTTCCTATTGAATCCTTTCTATTCATAAAGCCTCACCTCTATATTAGTTGCGATTGCAACTAATATTATATTAAAAAATAGTTGCAACTGCAACTATTTTTTTAATTCTATTCTATTATTAATAATTAAACACAGCTTTTACTCTAGCACATATTTCTTTTTGCCCTAGACTTATGGGTGTAACTTCATAGTTTATATAGGTATGTTAATCAATCTATATTATTAGCACACATACTACATAAAATATCACCTTCTCTAACAGGTGCTCCACAAAATGCACAACTACCACTTGGAGATTGTGACAACCTTTCAAAAACATCATCAATTTCTTCGGTATCTTTATATTTTTCATATCTATTAACTATTAGCTTATCAAAAATTCTGTAATAATGAAATCTAGCAAAAGGAAGTGGTGGTAGGTCTTCGTCTAAATACTTTTCTTCTTCGCAATAATTCGATGTCTTATCAGGTACTATACTCCATCCTTGCGAAACAGCAAAATCAAAACTACTAAAAAATGGTTCATTCATCTTTAAATTAGCTTTGAAATTATTTATTTTTGAATACTCCATAAAAGCATCGTAAGTATTTATAACCTTCATAGTTTGTCCGAACATATCAAAGTCGTATATATGATAATGTCTATGTTCAGTAAATCCAGCGATAATATAGTCAGACAATGGATTATAACTCAATGTTTTAGGTATATAGTTTAAAAAAATAAGGTCTTCACTAGATTTAAGAAAAAGTAATTTAAAACCATTATAAATTATTTGTTCTAAGTTTGAATCAGAAAATTTTTTAAGAACTCTATGCTTGCTTTCATCATCAACATAATCTTGATATATTCCTTTATTATACTTAATTAAATTCCTAGTAACTTCTTCAATATATTCATAAAAACTTTCTCCACGCTTTCTCTTTTTTATATCATAAGGAATTCTTATTCCATGTTCTAAATCTTCTTTTAATTTTAGAAATACAGGATATGTATTAGATACTGTTATATATCTCTTTATCATCCTACCATTACTGTCATACTCTAAAACTATAAACTTGTTAAATCTGCATTTTAATACTGCCATATCTCTGCCCCCTTAAAATTGTACAAAGTTCTCATATTTAGATATATATGAAAAACATGTACAGATTATTATAAAAATGTTAATTAAAAAAATAAATTAAACCTATTACTTCACTTTGGTTTTAGCTACTGACTTTGGGGTAATATAAATATAAATAGACATATGGTAAAAGCAATAGTCTAAACACTGCTATACTTGAATAATAATTTAATAGAAATTAGTTTGGGGGCGAATTTATGAAATTATTTAAAGTGAATGGTAAAAAGAACTATTTAGCTTTAATTATTGCAATAGCGATTCCACTTTTAGTTGGTTTTTTAAGCTCATATTTAGTTCGTGACGGTTATCAAACCTTTGAAACACTTAATAAACCTTTCTTTGCACCGCCTGCAGGAATCTTTGCACCTGTATGGACAATTCTATACATATTAATGGGAATAGCAAGCTATCGAATTTGGATGTTACCACAAGTTAAAAAATCATTGAGATTATACGGTATACAATTATTCTTTAACTTTTTATGGAGTATAATATTCTTTGGATTAGCTTTAAGAGGACTTGCTTTTTTAGAAATAATAGTACTTCTCATTTTAATCATAGCTACAACTAAAAGTTTCTTTAAACTTGATAAAATTTCAGGTTATTTATTAATCCCATATGTTATTTGGGTTAGTTTTGCTTCTTTATTGAATTTATCAGTTTGGTTAATGAATAGATAGATGCACTAAAAAAAGCACTATGGAAAATCCATAGTGCTTTTTATTAATTCTATTCCGTAACGAGCAAGTCTGTAAGCCGAGTTCTGTATCAAAATGGTCATCTATCTAGGCCTATTGTTGCCAATAGGCTCAAGCGACCTACCATACGGGACAGTGACGGGCCGCCACCTTTTATGTCCCTAACTTGGTCTTGCTCCGGATGGGGTTTACAGAGCCAACTAGTCGCCTAGTTGCTGGTGAGCTCTTACCTCACCTTTCCACCCTTACCTGTCATAAAGACAGGCGGTATATTTCTGTTGCACTATCCTTGGGGTCGCCCCCACTGGGTATTACCCAGCATCCTGCCCTATGGAGCTCGGACTTTCCTCATGCCATCAGACATGCGACCATCTGACTTACTCGTTTATTTATTTTTGACGACTTTTATATTTTATAACATAATAGCACTAATGTCAAACAATGTATATTGGTAAATAATCCATTATTATCCTACAGTATTTACATTTATTATTACTCAATGTTTATATAATTATTCTATTATTGCTAATAGATATATGTTCGTTATTAAGACTTCTCCTTATTATAATATAATATTCTTCCACAGTTGTCACAGTACATAATTTTATCTGAACTTTTTATTTTAGATAATATTGATGTTGGTATGTTCATATGACATCCTGTACATCTATCCCCTACAACTTCAACCACCGCTTTCCTTTTTTTCTGCTTTAATTGATTAAATTTATTTAATAAATCTTCATCTATTTCTTTTTGAATTTCTTCTATTTTATTTTTCTTAACTTTAATTCCTTCTTTTACTGAGCTAATCAATTCCTGATTCTTATTTTTTGCATCTTCAATTTCTTCAGATAATTCATTATACTCTTTTTCTAAAATATTTATTTCTTTTTCTAAATTATCTACTTCTTCCATAATATCTAACATTTCATTTTCTAAATTTTTCATGTTTTCTTTTATATCTTTGCTTTCTTTTTCCATTTGTTCTAACTGCTTTATGTTAGTTATTTGTCCGCTATATAGTTTTTGGTCAATTTCTTCTTTATTAAATGCTAATTGCTTCAACTTTTGCTCATATCGTTGGATTTTTACCTCATCAACTTCAAGCTGAGTTTTTTTATTAACAAGGTCATATTCTTTTTCATTCAATTTTATCTCAATTTGCTTAATCTCTTCTTTTTTATTTAAAGTTTCAAGCTTATTTGTTAAGTCATTTAATTCCACAACATAACTTTGTAACTCCCATAATAATTTAAGTTGGCTCATATTAGACCTCCTCAAAGCATTCAAACAAAGCAGTCATATTTATTTTACAGTGAAAGGAGCACTATTGTCATCAGAAATCAATATTTTGACTTTACTATCTAAATTATTCTGTAAATATTCTTTTAAATATGGAAGAATCACTTTTTCTGTATCATAATGATTTGCATCAATCAATGCTATGTCTAATTCCTGCATTAGTTGTGCATCATGATATTTTATATCTGCTGTAATATATACATCAGCTCTTTTTCTTTTAGCATCAGCTATAAAATCACCTCCGCTTCCCCCACATACAGCAACTCTTTTAATTTTCTTATTTAAATCTCCATATATTCTTACACTATCACACTTAAATTCAGTTTTCACTAATTCAACAAACGTTTTCAGGTCTGTTTCCTTTTCTAGATTTCCTACTCTTCCGTACCCATATTCTATACCCCTATTAATAAGTGGATAAACATCATAAGCTACTTCTTCATATGGGTGTGCATCTATCATAGCATTAATAACTGTGTCTAAAATACTATGCTTTACTATAGTTTCTATTCTTATCTCTTCTACTTCCTCTATCCTATTTTGTTCTCCAATAAATGGGTTAGTATTTTCTCTAGCCATAAAAGTACCTATACCATTTAGATTATATGTACAGTGACTATAGTTTCCTATCCATCCTCCACCAGCTTCAGTTATAGCTCTTCTTACTTTATCGGCATGCCCCTTAGGTACATATACAGTTAATTTATACAACTTCTCTTCATATGACTTTCTTAACACTTCAGTATTTAATAAACCTAGTTTTTGTGCTAGTACATCATTAACTCCATTTTCACATACATCTAAATTAGTGTGTGCACTAAAAACTACCATGTCATTATTAATTATATCATAAATCATTTTCCCTTTAACATCATTTGTGGTTATGCTTCCTATCTTTTTAAAAAGCATTGGATGATGAGTTATAATCATATTTACATTGTTAGACACAGCTTGTTTGATGACATTAGGAGTTAAATCTAGTGCTAATAATATTGTTTTTACTTCCTTATTTTCTCTACCTATTTGTAAGCCACTATTGTCCCAACTATCTATAAGATATGGGGGAGCTAGTTTATACATTTGTTTGATTATGTTTTTTACCATCATATACTATCAATCAACTCCTTATATTGATTATATTTTCTATTTAATTTTTCATATTTCTTTTTTCCCTGTGTAGAAGATGCATTTTCAAGATTTTTAATAATATTACTTAACTTATTCATTTTCATTTCAATAAAATCCTTTAACAATTCATCATTTTTTTCTATCAATTTTTCACCTATGTCATAGTATATTTCATCTTCAACTTCTTCAGCACCATGTTCTGCACATATTATTTCGTAGATTCTTTTTCCTTCTCTAATTAATTTTTCATCTACAATTTTATAATTATTGTTGTAAAGATATTTCCTTAATTCATCTGAAGCCACCATCGGCTGTAAAATAAATCTATCTATTTTATCGGCAACTTCCTTAGATTCCTTTAAAATATTAGCTATCAATGTGCCTCCCATACCAGCTATTATAACTGTATCGACTTCATTAGGCTTTAAAGCTTTTAATCCATCTCCTAGTCTAGTTTCAATTTTATCACTTAATTCCTTTTCTTCAATATAAGCTTCAGCATTGTTCAGCGGTCCTTCATTTACATCAGCCGCTATGGCACTACTAGCGATTTTATTTTCTATTAAAAAAACTGGTACATAACCATGGTCTGTTCCAATATCGGCTACTGTTGAACCTTCTTTTACATAACTTGCAATTGCTTTAAGCCGTGGTGTTAGGTTCATATATTTACT
>NZ_ARZA01000053.1 GCF_000387765.1 Caldisalinibacter kiritimatiensis | reverse complement strand
CCACCGCCGGTAGAAATTACAGAATTATTTTTCAAGTATATCTTATTTACTACTTTTCTTTCTTCATTTCTAAAAAAACTTTCCCCATACTTATCAAATATTTCGGGTATTTTCATTTTATTTAACTCTTCTATTAATTTATCTGTATCTAGAAAATCCATTTCAGTTCTTTCTGATATAAATTTTCCTATTGTAGTTTTACCAGTTCCCATAAATCCTATTAAAACTATATTACTTTTCATTAGTATATCACCTTCTGTTTTTACTACTCATGATGTGGTTCTTTACTTACCTTTTCTATTGCTTTTATAACTTCTTTTAAAATGTCAACTTCAAACTGTACCTCAAGCTCTGATACCTTAATATAAGCTTCCCCTTTTTCAGTAACAACATACTTAGGTTTTAAATTATTTAATGCAATTGCAGCTATATCCATTCTACACTTTTCACAGTGACATATATCAGGTCTATCCTTTAATAATCTGTCGATAGTGTTTAAAACTTCTTTCTCCATAAAATTATGTAGTTCCATAACACCCACTCCCTATTTCACTTATTCTAATTATGCTTTATTAACTTAATACGACCACTTGCAGGTACTATAGTAATTTCATAATATATTTCTAAATTATCATTATGTAATGAAATAGTCGTTCCTCCATGTATTGGTGCTCCATTATATCCAAACCTTACTTCACTATTATCATAGCCTATTCTATTTTCTTCTTCCATATGTACTGTTTTTAGAGTTTTTGTTCCATCTAATACCACATAATAATCATTATTTAATAGTATTCTATATTGACCACCTTCTGTCATTTTTAATGTCCTGATTCCTCTTATATCATTACATAGCTGTAAGGATTGTGCTTTTAAAGTAAATGGAGATATAGAAATTTTAGGTAAGATAATAGCTATAATAATACTAATGAGAGCCAAAACAACTAATAACTCTATTAAAGTAAAACCATTATTTATTTCATATATATTTCATTAAACCACCAACTTTTAATCTAAATTTATCTTTTATTGTAAATACTTGTCTTATTTTTATTATATCATAAAAGGTTGTATTAGATATATAGATATAAATAATAAGTTAAAAAACTCGAGAAATAAAAATCTCGAGTTTTTTGCTATTTTAATTCAGGTAGTTCTTGAATATTAATATTTAAATCATATACATTATCCATTAATTTAATTTCAGTAGATTGTTCAGATATAGTTTTTGGACTAATAGAATATACCAGCATAAAAGTATTATTTTCACTGTCGATATTAAATTTATATTTATCATCGTCACTTTTTGTTTGATAGCTTCCTAATAAATCTCCTATTGTATAACTATCTTCGGTATCATTATATTCGCATTTATATAGCTTAATATCATGTATATCTAAATTTTCATGTGATGTAATTAAAACTTCGAGTTCACCTGAACCTATTGTTTCAATGGCAGCTCCTAGTTTAGCTTCAAATCCAACAACAATATTAACTGGATTTTTATTGTCTAAAACCACTTCATTAGTGCTTCTTTGAATATACAATCCATATTCTAGTTTTCCTTCATTACTTATAATGTTAGGTATAAGTAAAGGTTCAACATCTACGTTAAATTCAAATTTAGAAGAATTGTTATAACCATTCAATACTTTTATTTCAATTTTATTAGTACCTTTTAATAATTCTATTAACTCTAGTTTTTGACTATATTCTCCATTATCCGTTAACCTATCCTGAGCTATTAACTCATCATTTATTCGTATTTCAGTAATCTTTGTATTATCCTCCGTTTTAATACTTAAAATAGAATCTCTATTACCATTTTCATTTAATTTATCTTCTATTTCTAATGAACTTATTTCTATTATTGGAACAGTTTCTTCAACAACATTATTGTATATATCAGTTGCTCTTATTTTTATATTATGTCCCTCATATCCTTCAATTTTACTCTTATCAATAAGTATATTAAATGTTCCTTCAGTATTACAATCACCTTGCCATACTATATCGTTATTTGCATTTAATATTTCAATATACCCCGGTTCGTCTATTGTTATGCTTAAATTATATTTGTCATCATTATTTGGATTTCTTTCGACTGTGGCATCAATTTTAGGAGGCTCATTTTCGTATACTGAAATATTAGCATCTGGAAATAGCCTAACTTTCTCACTACCATCTATGTCCTTATATGCGATTTCACTAGATAAATTGTATTCTCCTTCTTTTATTGCTCTTAATTTAATATTGAATTCAAATGATTCTGCTTCAAATTGATTTGTTTCTTTATTTAGGTTGTAAGTAATACTACCGATATCTCCAACAACTGTATTTCCATTTCTAATCATCCCTTCAGGTATATCTACAATTTCAAATTCATCAGGAAATGTTTCTTCATAGTACACTGCATGAATAGGTAAGTCACTAAGAATCTGTTCAGATAATTGTTCATACACTTCATTAATCGCATTTGCATCTATAGCTTCTTTATAATAACCATCACATTCCTCTGAAATCTCTCTCAATTTATTTCTATTGCTACCATTACTAAAGGCTATAAAAAAGGAGTCTATATTGTTCGGACTATTCTTAATCATATTCGCAATTATTCTAGCATAGTTTAATGCGTAGTCGTTATAATCGTTAGAACCCCAATTTGTAAAATACGCTATATCATCATAGTTATCAGTTTTAAAATCATAATCTATGATGTCATATACATCTTCTTCAAAATTATTACAATATAGTTTACCTATTGAACTTCTATTAAATAAACTCCATCCTTTATATTCTCGTTTTTTAAGTGTAATAGGCTCTCCGTAAAAGTAGTCATTGTAGTGGTATTTCGCTAATAAACCCCAATCAGTCCACCCCCAATCAATCCACCTGTTTACAAACCTATTAAATGAAAATGCCGTAGGTTCTCCATCTGTTAGAAATACAATATATTTTCTTGCATCTTGATTATTGCTATTATTCAATGTATAATAAGCCCTTCTTAAACCATCACCTATATTTGTTCCACCACTAGCATCCATTGGTTTACTTATGTTATTAATAATTTCATTAAAGTTATTACCTTGAGATAGATTAACAAATTCATTTCCGTTATTTTTTTTTAACTCAGCATAATTATCATATTCTATAAGAGATATATTTACTCTTTCGTCATCTTTAAGCTTTTCAAGAAATTTAGCAGCTGCATCCTTTACAACTTCCATTCTCGTTTTATTACCAACCATATCGTTAGTCTTCATACTACCCGAAGTATCAATTACTAATACTATTTCTTTATCCTTTAAGTAAGCTTCTGGAATTATATCCTCAGCCGGAATAGGTTGCGGTTGAAATTTATAGTTTATAGTAAACTCTTCACCTATTAGAACTTGATTTTTTTCAACCTCTCTAAACATATTAACTGGAGCACTTATGCTTATATCTGTATTAGTATCTGCATAAATTTTACTAATTGGTAAAAAAGTAATGCTCAAAATCATTATCATCAAAAAATACGAAATTCTTAAATTAATATTCCTTTTCACTATATTACCCCCTTTCAAAATTAAAGTTCAACTTTTATAAACTGTCATAGTATCTAAAGGTATATAACACTTCTTCATTATTATCCGATGATATCTTCAATGATTGAGCTTCAAAATAGTCTTTTTCCCCTATTTTTTTTCTTATTAGCTTTTCTACACTATTCTCTAAAGATAGTTTACTTTCTTGATAAATATTTTTTATACTTTCAGTTTCATCTAACACTTCTAACATTTTCAACAATGCTATTTCAAAGGTTACGTTATCCAAGTCATTGGTAGATGTATATAATGTAATTTCATATTTTGATTTAACAATATTAATCATACCTATATTGCTTATCGAAATCACAGCACTTTTTGAAGTAATATCAGTTATGTTAACATTATCATTTTTCGTTATTTCCTCTATTGCTGTAACAATTTCTTCACTAAAATTATTATTAAATTCGTCTGTTATGTATAGTTCCTGTGATTTTTCCTCGCTATGTGAGTGAGATACTGCTATAACATCATTTACACTTTCAGTATTATCTTTATCTAGTTTAATTCCTAACCTATAAATTAAAATAATCGACTGCTCTCTCGTTGCATTTCCCTTTGGATTAATTTGTAGCTCTGAAACACCTTTAAGTATTTTGTTTTCATAGCAATAATCTATATAAGGCTTTACCCATTCATCTATATCTGCTGCATCAATATAATCATAGCTTTTAGATGCATTTAAGTCTTCTTTTGAATCTATTGCTTTAAGTAACTGTACTATTAATGCTGCTATTTCCTGTCTTGTGATTTTTTCATCTGGCTTAAAGGTTCCATCTTCGTAACCATTAATTATTCCTGCATTATATGCCATAATTAACTCATTTTCATACTTATGTCCTTTTATATCTATGAATGGCTCAGGATTTGTAATTTCTACATTATTACCTGTTTTTTTATATAATTCTAAAGCTAGTAATACGTATTCACCTCTCAATATATTCTGAGTATAATTACCTTTTAGGTCATCTGGTACTAAGTTGTGATTTAAAGCTAAATTTATTTCATCCTCTGCCCATTTGCTAGGTCCACTAGAGTAATTATCCTTAGCATATATGTTATTTGGATATACAATTACACTTGATAATAACATTATTAGTAAAACTATACTTATCTTAGCTTTCATTTAATCACTCCATCACTATTCTTTATTTCTAAAATATAATGTATTCTTAATAGTTTTTGAATAACCATCTTTACTTACTGTTAATTCTATTTCTATACCATTTGTATCACCAAGGGTTCCTTTTATCGCTGTAAATTTTATATTTGATATATTATTACCTACTTCTGTTGAAGGTGATTTTGAACTATTTAAATTAAAAAACAGCTTATTAGTATCCGACTTTAATTCATATATACTATCTTCATCTTGTAACTCTTCTTCTGTCTCTCTAATTTCAAAAGCAAAAACTTCGTCTTTCTCTATTATCTTTTGTACTTCGTCCTTCCAGGTTCCTTCATTTTTCATTTTTCCGTTTAATTTTTTTAACCCTTTTGCTTCCATATTTTTATCAATTAAATAGTACATAGCATTTTGAGCTTGGTATTGTAGCTCTAGCTCAACATTTTGTCTATCAAAGTTTTTTAAATTATTTATTAAAAATGAATATACTGGTATAATTGTAATTCCTATAAGACCTATTACAACTATTAATTCGATTAAAGTTAATCCTTTATTATACTTTTTAATGTTATTCATAATAACTACCTCTCTATACTCCAGCTTGACATTTTAATTAAATTATCTTTCTTAACAATTGCACCATCTCCTCTTGGTCCTAATTCTTCTGTAGTCTCTGAAATACTACCTAATAACCCACATTGTCTAAAAATAGTCTCAACAAAGTTTTTGTCATTTGATATTGTTATTTCTGTATTTTCTATACCATCATCAAGAATTACTATGTTGTTCGCAAATATTATTCCACTATATTCTATATCTCCTATCAAAAAAACGTCACCGTTGGTTATAATCACACCGTTTACAGCTGGATTAGTAAGTGAAGCTATTCTTTCTTCAGCTACGTTATCTGTAATTTCATCTGGATAAGTATCTTTTGATATGTTAGGACCTATTATTGCTAAATTGTTGTTATTTTCATCATAGTAAATTAACTCGTCACCTTCATATATTTCACTATTAACGTTGTTGATTTTTGAATAGTCATCTTCACTACTTATTAGTTGATTAGCGGTTAGACCTTTAATATTTTGGTTATATATTTCTTTCTTATCTCTTATTAAAAGCTCATCCATAGGTTTATAATTTCCTGCAATTACTCTATTGCCTTTACTAGGATTGCTTGTACTAATAACAGCTCCTGAATGTATAATATTATAATCCTCATTATATTTATTATTTTCATCTATGCCTCTAATGTTCACACCATCAACATTAAGGGAATTTCCATTTGTATCTTCATTATAGTACTTTATATATTTACTTTTATCTTCTAAAGTTAAGTCTTTTTCAACTTGTCCATCTTTTATTTTTGATGCTAGAATCAATGGTTCCTTGTATTCAAATATTATATTAGAACCTTTAAAGTCTCTTTTATCATTATCTAAAATTTTTTTAGTATAGGCTATATAATTACCCTTTATCGAAATTGATTCTCCAGTTTGGTATTTTTCATTAATCAAATCTATAAACGAAGAACCATAGATAATTAAATCTTTATTAAATGTTAATTCAGTTCCTTCTTTCTCGTTTATAATAATACTAGAGGACTCGTCAGGACCACTTACTTCACTACTATCAGATATACCATAAAAACCACCGTTGAAAGTAATTTTATTGTTCTTACCATTTATCTCAATATCGTCCTTTAAGTAAACATCTCCAGATAATTCATCTATTGAACCAAAGGTAATATTGTTTGATTTAACTCCAGCTTCATTTTCTAGATAAATATTTTGTCCAAAAAAGTCACCTTGTACTTCAATATTATTACCTTCTGATAAAACTAATAAATTCATATTAGTTGATATGTTACCGTTAATAGTTAGTTCAGTATTATCTTCTTCTATTGATATACCCTTATCATCACCTTCTATAAAAACATCACCATTTAATGATATTTTATCTCCCTTAAATTTAATGTCTCCATCAGCTGAAATCGCTTTATCCCATGAACCATCTAATGTTTCTTTAACTACTTTTATTTCCTCATAAACTTCAGCATTATATTCAGGAACTAAGATTTTATATGTTACACTTATTGTTTTTACTACATTGTCCTTAGTATATGTAGATCTTATACCTATAGTTACTTTACCGTCATTAAATACCAATTTATCTTTACTATAACTATCTTTTTTTGTATAGAAAGTAATCTCTGGTTTATTTCCGTAACCATCATCTATTCTTAACGGATAATCATTTATATTCAAAGTGCCATTATCATTAATTAATCCATTGCTTCCCTTCAATAAACTTAAAATTTCATCCTTATATCCATCTTTATCTATATACCCTTCTTTAAAGCTTATATTTAGTTGCTCTTCTGCCACATTTATTTTCAAAGTACCATCTTCATTAAAATAAGTATCATAATCATCATCCTCAGGCTTTAGATTATTTACATAGTCTATGAATTCATCTGCTGCTTTATTTCCTTGTTCAATAGCTTGATTTACAAAATCACCTAATATAGCATATATCTCTTCTAGTCCTGCCTCTGAAAGATATAGATTTTTCTTCACATTACTGTTTATAAATACCATTTTATAATTTGATACTGCCATTGAAAGTATAGTAGTGCCTAAAATTGATAGAATCATCATTACAACTAATACCATCAAAACTGTTGAGCCTTTATTATTTCTAAAATACTTTATTATCATATCACCACTTCCTACTTTATAAATGACTTATAACCATTAATCTCTTGCAATACATCACCTTTATCCTTTTCCTTAACTTTAATGTTTATTTTATATAACCTGCAGTTATTTGAATTTCCTTCATCAGCATCATCAAATTTATATTCAGTTTCTTCTACGTGCAAATACACTTCATAAGTATTTCCATCAAACTTAACATTTTTTATTAATAACCCATCGCCACTTTTTTGATCATCTATAAACATATCATAAGTATATATCTTATCTTCATATTCGATTGTATCGATAGCTTTAAGTTCTTCCATATAGCTTTGAGCTATAATAGTAGCATTTAATTTATTAGCTGAAATGTTATTTGCTTTAGCTGCAGTTATAAAAAGTGAATATAGTGGTACTATTATAATTGAAAAAATTGCAATTGTTATTACTATCTCTATTAAAGTAAAGCCTTTATTGTTTTTTAAAAGTCTATTCATTTTATATCACCCTAATTAATACCTTTTAATATCAATTCTCCCTTTTACCTTGTCTATATTAACTCTTGGTCTGTTTTTGTCGTCCCCATCTATTACTACTAAAACTTTTTTACTAGTGTTATTTTCAATCTTTATATTAGCACCTGCTACGTCTTTATTTGAATTTCTTTCATGAGTAAATATTATTAAATTTATAGTATCATCCTTCGGTTCAAAAAACTCACCTATTTTGTAATTCTTTGGATAGTTTTCACTGCTTGTCCTATATTTAAAATAGTACTTGTCTTTCTGCTCAGTAAATACAATATCAATATTTTCAACACCATTTTTATCTGCATATACATAGGATTCTCTAGTATTATCATTAGCTTTTCCTAACATAATGGTAGGTAAATCTGAATTAAATGGCTTAACAGTCATTGCAAAATCATATTTTATTTCTTGCCAACTTGTTTCGTTATTGTTATCCACTTCACTTGTTACTATGTTATTATTTTTATAAATGTCACCATAAAATGGATTATTCTTTCCATATTCATTATATAAATCCCAGTTTAAATAATCTTCATCCTGATTATGCAACTTAGGAACAGCATAAAATTCAAGTTGAATGTTTCCTGACAGTTCATTATTATCAGTTTTAACTATGTTTAAATTTTTAATAAGAATTTCTCTGTTATTTTGTTCTATCTCTTTCATTAAACTAATGATATTTGAATAGCTTCCATTAAAATTTAGGTTTGCTGTGAGCTTTTCTATTTTTACTTCATTTTCATTTTTCTCATTGACTTCATCTTCTTTCTTATCTTCCATCCCTAAATATTTTTTTACTAGACTTTCCATCTCATATTCTTCACTTTTTTCATTGGTTTCATCATCTATTATACCTAGTTCAAGTTCAGAAAATGAAATACTTTGGTTATCTACTTTAGAATCTTGTATCATATCATTTAATATTAAAATGATTTTTTCTTGTATAATCTTAGGATAAAACCTTCTATACAAGCTACTTATTTTCTCGTTCATTATCTTATAATCTTTTCTTACTTTGCTATCAGGGGAAACTTCAGTCTTAATAGCTTTTAACTCTGACTTATATTTTTCTGCTTTTTTCTCAAGTTCATTAATTTTCTCAATCTGTGGATTATAAATTAACTTATAATACCCAAATAAAACTACAATTATTGCTAATACTATTAACATTATTTTTTCTCTTTTGCTTAATTCCATTTTACTTCACATCCTTGAAATAGCAATTTATAATAAAAACATTGTAAATATCTTCCTCGGATTGTTGATTGATATCACTTACATGAACAGTTTTAAATAAATTGGTTTCCTTTAGATTATGTTGAAATTCTGCAATAGATACTCTATTGCCAGAAAACCCTTGTATTTGTACATTTTCAGTTGATATATTTAATATTTCAATAGATGCGTTTTTAGGAAGTGAAAGTGCTATTGCATTAATAAGTTCCGTGCCTATTAACTCTTGACTATCGTATTTTTTATTTACTTCTACTAACCTTTTATGATAATCTTTCATAATAGAAAGTTTATGTTTTAAATTATTAATTTCTTTTAATTCACTAATTGTACTTTCGTTATGTATAAATCTCTCCATTTCAGCTATTTCTTTATTTAAATTCTTAATTTTAATATTATTCCAAGTATATAACCCAATCATTATAAAAAGAAGTCCACCAACAATAGCTCCAGTAAAGGTTAATTTATTAGTTGTCAGTTTTTTCGATTCTATATATGGAGAAAAAAAGTTTATATCTCTCAAATACTTCACCTTCCTACCTTCGTATAATTGCTCCGATTGCATTTAGAAAATCAATTGTTTCTATTCTATCTAACGTCTTATTCAGTTTAATATTATTAATTTCTTTTATAGTTATAACAGGTACATT
>NZ_ARZA01000052.1 GCF_000387765.1 Caldisalinibacter kiritimatiensis | reverse complement strand
AATGCACAATGGGGTCAGGCCTGAATAAGTGAATAATTCAGAATTATTCACTTATTCAGGCCTGACCCCTTACTCGCTTATTTGTTTATAATAATTTTATTTACAAATTCAAGATGTTCAGCCATTAATGATTTAGCTTTTTTCGAATTCCTTTCTTTGATATTTATAAAAATTTCTCTATGTTGTTCAAAGAGTATTTTTTTATTTTCTGTTCTCCTCAAGATTTTAAACCTTGCATTTTCTATAAAGGATTCAATTAGTGAAGATATTATGTGAAAAAGACTTACGATTAGATAATTACCCGTTGCTTTAGCAATAGTAAAATGGAATTCTTTATCTAATTTGGCACTTTCTTTTTCATCATTAGTGTCCCTCATTCCATATAGAAGTCTTTCTAACTCTTTTAATTCCTCTTGTTTTATTCTTTCTGATGCTAATGTCACAGCTTCAACCTCTATTATTTTTCTAACCTCTAGTATATCAATAGGATTTCCTTTATTTAACATAAACATTACTGATAAAGGTTCAAAAAGATTATCTTCAATCTTACCGGTTATAAAGTTACCTTCTCCTTGTTTAGTTTCTATTAATCCAATAACCTCTAGTGCCCTCAACGCCTCTCTAATTGAGGTTCTACTAACCTGCAGTTGCTCGGCTAATTCCCTTTCTGAAGGCAATCTATCTCCTTTTTTAAGTGCACCATCCATAACCATCTGTTGAATTTGTTCAATTACATACTCATAAACTTTTTTATTTTTTATAGGTTTAAACATGCTCCTTCCCTCTTTCTTCCCATTTCTTTAACCAATATTATACACTAAAACTAAGGCAGAGGTAAAGTTTACCTCTGCCTTTATGCATTAACTAATCTACTTCTAAATCTTCTATAATATCCTCTACATCCTCTATTCCTACTGAAAGTCGAATTAAATTTTTAGTTATTCCTAACCTCTCTTTTTCAATGTCTGGCATAGAGGCATGGGACATTGTATATGGTATAGAAATCAAACTCTCTACTCCTCCTAAGCTTTCAGCCAAGGTTATAACCTTTAAATTTGATATAATTTTCTTTACTATCTCATAACTTTCCACTTCAAAGGATATCATACCACCATATCTCTTCATCTGGTTTTTATTCTTAAGGTTTTGGTAATTTCCTGGGTAATAAACTCTCTTAACCCACTTTTGTCCCTTTAACCATCCATATATTTTTTCAGCATTGTCGCAATGTCTCTCCATCCTAAGTGCTAAAGTTTTTATACCCTTTATTACTAACCAACTATCCATTGGTCCTAATATTGCACCTACTGAGTTTTGTATAAAATGTATTTTATTAGCCAATTCCTCAGAGTTAACCACCACTAACCCTGCCACTATATCACTATGACCTCCGAGATATTTAGTAGCACTATGTATAACAATATCTGCGCCTAGTTCAATAGGTCTTTGAAGATATGGACTCATAAAAGTATTATCTACAATCAAATATAGTCTATGAGATTTAACAAAATCACCTATTCTTGATACATCTACCGTCTTCATCAATGGATTTGTTGGAGTCTCAATATATATTGCTTTTGTATTCTTCTTTAATGTATTTTTTAGTATTTCTTTATCATTTACATTTACAAAATCATATTGAATACCAAATCTTGAAAACACATTTTTCATAACTCTAAATGTACCACCATATATATCTTCATTAAAAATTATATGGTCACCCTTATTGAATAACATTAATACAGAAGAAATTGCAGCCATCCCTGAGCTAAAGGCAAATCCTTTGTATCCTTTTTCTAATTCAGCAATAAGTTTTTCTAATGCTTCTCTTGTAGGATTACCTGTTCTTGAATATTCATATTTCCCGTGTTTTTCTATACCCGGTAATGCATAGGTTGATGTCTGGTAAATTGGTACTGTAACGGCCCCAGTATGTTCATCCCCATCTATTCCCCCATGAATAAGTAAAGTCTCAAATTTCAAAAGCATTTCACCTTCCTATATTAGTTTTTATGCTTAAACAATATATGTTTATTCATGAGAAATAAGGGATAGAACAAGATCAACTAAAGCCAATTTGTTAGTTAGTAGTTCGTTGTTATCAGTTAGTAGCTTTTGATTCAGTTCTTAGCTCTTAGTAAAATGTTGATAAAAAATAGGCTATTCGCTGTTCGCCTTTCGCTTTTCGTTAATAATTCTATAAGTATTATCTCTGCCTGTAAAAGCTGTATTTAACTTAATTATAAGCTGTAAAGCAAATATACTTCCCTATACAGTGATAATAAGCAGTAAAGACTGCTTTTTGGTACTAGTCTACTAGCTATTAGCTGATAGTTTAATTTTTGTACAAATAGACGTGCTAAAAGACGTATAAAAACGAATAAAATTACACATCTACTTTCCTGCTATTTCTTTTGCATACAAATCACATAAAGTATTTTCAAAATGATTTGAATGTGCCTTTACCCATTCAAATTCTATATACTTATTATCAGTTAATCTATCAAACTTTTTCCAATACTCTATATGCTTGACTTTTTCTCCATTTGCAGTATGCCAATCATTTAGTTTCCAATTTACAATCCACTCAGTTAATCCCTTTCTTACATATTGACTATCTGTAACGATTCTAATCTTCTCAATATTTTTCAATACTTCTAATCCCTTTATTGCAGCTAATAGCTCTATTAAACTACTGCTTTTTTCGTTAGTTTTACCTGAATAGAAGCTATATTCTCCGTTTAAATCTTTAATTATTGCTACATAGGCTCCTTTACCTTTTCTCTCTAAAAAGCTACCATCGGTATATATCTTATATATATTCTTTTCACCTTGATTAACAACATAGCTATCATATTTACCTTTTCTTTTATCTAAAATGACTATTTTTGACCTATCGTTAAAAGCAGCAACATCCTTTTTGCTTCTTAAAGCAAATTTTACTGTAAATCCTTCGTAATAAGTATCCCTTCGTTTATTGTGTAAAATTTTCCTTAATTGATATTCATTTTGTTTTAAGATTTCTGTTAACTCATCATTTCTTAGAAAAATCAACTTCTTATCATCAGGCGAAAATAATATTTCTGTTCTCAATTTATCATCTTTTATCTTTATCTTATAAGTTCCACAATTCTCTTCAATGATTTCCATCTCAAATAACATCATTTTCATAGTATACACCCCAATAATTATAAAATACTACCAGTAAAATATACTACAATTCTACAATAAAAGCTTTTTATCAGCAAATACTATAAACCTAATACTAGTCAAAATTATTTCTTATTTTTTTGTAAAATTTCTCTTTATATTATTGATATTATACTTATTTTGTTATAAAATCGTTTTTGTAAAGTTTAGTTGATTTTCGATAAATAAAAGGGGGTAAATTTATGGCAAATATCAAAGCCTGTTTATTTGACTTAGATGGAGTTATAGTGAATACTGCGAAATATCACTACCTAGCATGGAAAAGGTTAGCCAATGAGCTTGGCTTTGAATTTAGTGAAGAAGATAACGAAAGATTAAAAGGCGTTAGTAGAATGGAATCACTAGAAATACTACTAGAAATAGGTAATAAAGAAGTAGACGAAAATACGAAATTAAAACTTGCAGAAAAGAAAAACGGTTGGTACAGAGAATACATAACAAAAATGGACGAATCAGAAATTTTACCAGGAGTAAAGGACTTTATTAAAACCCTTAAAGAAAACGGTATCAAAGTTGCCATCGGCTCTTCAAGCAAAAATACTATGACAATTCTAGAAAGTATAAACATGGTTAACGAGTTTGAAGCTATTATTGATGGTAATAAGATTAGTAAAGCTAAACCAGACCCTGAAGTATTCTTATTAGGAGCTGAAGCTCTAGATATAAAGCCTGAAGAATGTGTTGTATTTGAAGATGCTACAGCTGGTGTAGAAGCTGCTAAACGTGGAGGAATGTATGCAATAGGTGTAGGTTCACCAGATATATTAAAGGAAGCAGACAAAGTAATTCCTAATTTAGAAAACGTATCGATTGATATACTAAATTTTGAATAAATCACTCATAAATAAACCCCTAGTTATATTGAACATTCAATATAACTAGGGATTGTTTTCATATCTGGTTTTATCTACAGTTTATAACTATCCTTTTATTCCAGATGTTGATATTCCCTTTATAAAGTTTCTTTGGAAAATCAAGAATATAATAATTGATGGAATTGATAAAATCATAACCCCTGCCATTACCTGATCCCAGAACTGAAAATACTGTCCTTGGAACGAATTAAGTCCCACTGGTAGTGTGTACATATCACTTGTTCTCGCTAATAAACTTGGCCATAAGAAGCTATTCCAGTTTCCGTTAAAAGTAATTATGAACTGAGTTGCTAGTGCTGGCTTTGCCATAGGTAATACAATTCTAAAGAAAGTTCCAAATCTCCCTAATCCATCTATCGTTGCTGCTTCTTCTATTGATTTAGGTATACTTAAGAAAAACTGTCTCATTAGAAATATACCAAATAAACTTGTTAAAAACGGAATCGTAAGTCCTTTATAAGTATTAACCCAACCTAGCTTTGTAAGTAATATGAACGTAGGTACCATAACTATTTGCCCCGGTACCATCATCATACTTAAAACTGCTAAGAAAAGTGCTTTTCTCCCTGGAAAGTTAATTCTAGCTAAAGCATATCCTGCTAATGAGTTAAATAATATATTACCTAAACTTACAATAGCTGCTACAATAATGCTATTTATGAACCATCTACCGAACGGGAATTTATTCCATAAAAATTTGTAATTTCTAAAGGTTAGTGTAGAAAAATCTATTGAAAAATTGTTTACTTCACTTGTAGGTTTAAGGGATGTAATAAACGTCCAAATATATGGTCCTAAAGCTACTAGTGCATAGCCTATTATGATTAGGTAGAATATGATTCTTGATATTTTTAATTTTTTCTTTTTCTCCATGTTATCACCACCTACATACTAGTCTCTTCACCGAAGAATTTTTTCTGTATCATTGTTAAGATAAATATAATGACAAATAGTATAAAACCTATTGCACAAGCATATCCCATGTTAAATTCATCAAAACCTTGCTTATATAAATAAAGAACTACAGTCATTGTTGAATTTAATGGACCACCATTACCATCAGATATTACATAGGCTTGGTCGAATACCTGAAAAGTCCCGATTAATGATACAACTAAATTAAAAAATATTGTGGGTTTAAGCATTGGTACTGTTATATGAATAAATTGCTGCCACTTATTTGCCCCATCTATACTTGCAGCTTCATAAAGTGAGTTTGGAATTTCTTGAAGTCCTGCCAAGAATATTACCATATACAATCCTACAGAAGCCCATATAGCCATTATCATAATCAATGGTAGTGCAAGTCTTATATCGTCATACCATGTGTAAGGATTTACACCAAATAACCCTAGAAATTTATTTAACACACCATCTGATTTAAATAAAAACATGAACATTATAGCTACTGCAACAGTAGAAGTGATTGTTGGTATATAATAAGCTGTTCTAAAAAATGTTTTTCCCTTTATCTTTGAATCAACTACTAAAGCTAATGCTAAAGCTAAAATTAATTGAGTTGGAACTACACCAATTGAATAAATAGCTGTGTTTTTCAATGCTTTTATAAAAACTGGGTCGCTAAAAGCCTTTATGTAGTTATTTAATCCTACCCATGGAGCATTCATCATTGATCCGTCAAGGAATGAATACTCTTTAAAACTAAGAATAAACGCAACAAACAACGGTCCTATAAAAAATACAAGTGCTGATATTACAAATGGTAGGACAAATAACCATCCATCCACCATTTCTCTTTTTTTGGCTAAAGATATATTGCTTGATTTATTTCTCCATTTCAGCATGTTTAGTTTCATTTACTTCACCTCCATTTTAACAAAGCAATAGAAGTAGGAAGCACCTTTAGTGCTTCCCATATTCATTTCTTATTTCAAGTTCTCAGCTGCTTCTTTTAATACTCTAGCTGAATCTGATTCAACACCTTTTTGAAGTTTTGTTCCTGCATTGTTTAATTCATCTAATATTTTAGAAGACTTAACTCCAAATTGATATACTTTTGAATATTCAACCATATCTACTAATGGTTTTCTTTCTGGATACTTATCAACGAACACTTGAGACATTGACTTTCTTGTTGGAATAGCTAAACCACTTTCAGCTACCATTTCTTGAGCTTTTTTACCTGTTAAGAACTTGATAACCTCAGCTGCTTCTTCCTTATGTTCTGTATTTTTACTCATTACATACGCAACTGTAAATGCAAGGTCCCCTTCTTTATCTCCTCTAGGAAGTTTTGCTATACCATAGTCAACTTCTGGTCCAGCTTCTTTCATAAATGGTATCATCCATCCACCTTCAATACACATAGCTGCTTTTTCTTGTGCTAAAGCATCTCCATTCCAACCTACACCTAAGTTAGCTGGTGTATCTGCATATCCTTTTTCAAGTAATGAATAATAGAAGCCTAAACCTTTAGCTGCTTCACTAGTTGTAAATGCTGGGCTATTGTTTTCATCTACAACTTTTCCACCTGCTTGATAAATAAAAGGAATAAATCTAGCAGCATCATTGCTTAATACTATACCTTTTACACCATCTTTAGTTAATTTCTTAGCAGCTTCTTCTAATTCTGCCCAAGTTGTAGGAACATCCACGCCTGCTTCTTCAAACATTTCTTTGTTATAGAATAATGCTAATGTATTATAATCTTTTGGTAATCCATAGATTTTTCCATCTTTCATAAAACCATTTAATAGGTTTTCTTCAAAGTCTTTTACATCGTTTTTGTCTAAATACTCATCAAGTGGTAAAATAACTTCTTTTTCCATGAAAGCTGGTGCTTGATAAACATCTAAGTAGTATACATCTGGCTCAGTTTTTGCTGCTATATTAGCTTGTAATTGTTGTAAATAATCATCAGTATAAACTTCTTTTTCAATGTTGATGTTTGGGTAAGTTTTTTCAAACTCAGCTATTTGTTTGTCCACTAACTCTGTTTCAGCAGGTGATGAAGCCCACATACCTATTTTGATAGTAACAGGTCCGTTACTAGCAGTGTTGTCTCCACCGCAACCAACTAATAAGCTTCCAGTAAGCATTAATACAACAAGTAATAATGATACTTTTTTCATAAAGAAATCCCCCTTTAATATAATTTAAATTTTATTTTAAATTTTTAATTAGCAATTTTATACTATCTAAGTATTACTATTTCTTTGTCTTTTTCTATTGAATACTCTTTTTCGTATACCTTTATTTTAGCTTCATCTGTCCCTTTAATAGAAACATTTTCTTTAGTTATACTAATATTTAATATGTTACCTCTCCAGTTTACTTTGAAAGATAATTCATCCCACTTTTCTGGTAGCCATGGATTTAAGCACAATATTTCTTCTTTATTGACATATACTCCACCGAAACCAAATACTACACTTTGCCATGAACCACCTGTTGACGCAGCATGTAATCCTAACTGTGCATTTCCTTGATTATCTTCAAGGTCTGTCATAACAGTTTTCATAAAGTATCTATAAGCATTTCTTGTATCTCCAACTGTTAGTCCCATTATTGAATACATTGATGGACTTAGAGAAGATTTGTGCATTGTTCTTTTTTCATAGTACTCATAATTTTCCTTTTTAGTTTCATTATCGAACTCATCACCTAATAATAGCATCAACATAACTACATCTGGCTGTTTTATAAGCTGTGTTTCTCCAAGCTTATATCCTTGTAAATCAGGCCAAATAGGCATACCGTTTTCGTCATGCTCTGTAATCTCTATATCCTTTAAGTCAAAATATCCTTCAAACTGCTCTATTACTCTACTATTTGCGTCCCTTGGTATATAAACCTTATCTGCTATCTGTTGCCATTCTTTTATATCGTCTTCCGTTATTTCTAATTTATCTAATAAATTATCGTATACTTCTTTATTTTCTGTCTTTAACCATTCTGCAAGCTCTACACCTTTTTCTAAATTCCATTTTGCTAAATAGTTTGTGTAAACATTGTTATTTACGTGCTCATGGAATTCATCTGGACCTATTACTCTATTAATTTCATATCTGTCGAATTCTTCATTGTATTCTACTCTACTGCTCCAGAATTTGGATGTATCTAGTACTATTTCCATACCATGGTTTACTAAGAAATCCTTGTCTTTAGTAGCTCTATAATACTCCCAAATACCAAAGACAATATCTGAACTAATATGGAACTCTTCATCTCCAGTCCAAATTCTAACTGGATTGCCATCATAGTCAACTCCCCACTTAGGAGTTACTTCCGTTCCATCGTCTGCTGCTTCCCAAGGGAACTGTGCTCCAATGTATCCATTCTCTCGAGCATTCTTTCTAGCTCCCTCTAAAGTATTGTATCTATACATTAAAAGGTTTTTTGCTATTTTAGGGTTAGTATATATGAAAAATGGTAACATATAAATTTCTGTATCCCAGAATACATGTCCTTTATATCCTTCTCCATGTAGTGCCTTTGCTGCGATACTTACCCTATCATCTTCATCAGATGCTGATGCTGTTATCTGAAACAAGTTAAATCTTATACCAAGCTGTGCTTGATTATCACCTTTTATTTGAATATCAATTTTATCCCATGTTTCATTCCATTTTTCTTTATGTAGTCTTACTTCTTCCTCTAATCCCTTTTCAACAAAGTTATCCATATTATCTTTAAGTAACTCAAATGGGTCTTTATCAGTGTCTCTTGATGTATAAGTAACACCATACTTTTCTACAGTATATTGTTTGCCTTCTTCAACTCTTATTTCAAATGCCTCTGATACTTCTTCTCCTAATTCTCTATATTTTCTATTCTGTAAAACACCATCTTCTGCTTTTAATAATATACCTTCTACTATTTCAATTCCTTTGTCTTTAGTAACTGTTTTTAAAGCTATACCTTTTTCTAAATCATAAAGCTCTTTTACATTTAAATGTTTTGTCTTATTCATTGGGTCAAAACTACTATTTGTTACAGTTCCATCAATAACGTTTTCGATAAATATTTTACCCGAATAATTTACTGGCTTTATTGTATATTTAATCCCCCATCTATGAACATCATTTTTACTTACAAACCTCTCTGAAGATATTTTTGTAATTCTTCCACTCTTAGTTTTTAGCTCTATAGTTGTATAAAGAATACCTTCTTTCATATCTAAAGTTCTATCAAAATCTAATACTTCACATGTCTCTATGTCTAATGCTTCATTATCAGCATACATGCTAATTTTTAAAGGATTCTGGTTATTCACTATCTCTGTTACTTGGCTGTCTGCTTGATTAAATATCCCTGCAATTAAATTTCCTGGTATACCATATTTAGAAAACTCTAACCACCCTCTCATTCCTTTATATCCATTGGCTAAAGTAAATACTGTTTCATATTTTCCACTGTCATTATGTTTATAATCTGTCTGCTTTATTTGCCACAGGTTATTCACCAATATTTACTACCTCCTTTTTCGCAAATATTCGTAAACGTTTTCGGTATATTTTTATTATAAACGGTGTGAAAACATTTTTCAATAGTAAATTTAGTTTTTTAAAAAATCAGCAAAGCTAATTTTTAGCTATTTGCTACTGTCTATTAGCTATCAACTTATAATTTAAATATTTTCTTTAGCCTCAATTAAAGTATTTAACTTAAGTTTTGAAATATAAAATTTTATACTTTTCTTGAAAATAAAAACTAAATAATAAAAGCCACTATCTTTTTTATTGATAGTGGCTTTTATTATTTAGTTGATTCTCGTAAAATCAATTCTGGTTCTAATATAATTTGATTTATATTTTGACCATTAATTAAATTAATAAGTAAAGTCGCTGCAGATGTACCTAGTTTATAAGTATTTTGTCTAATAGTTGATAGCTTTGGTGTAATATAGGGACTAAGCTCTATATCATCAAAACCTATTATCTCCACATCCTCCGGTACTTTTATGCCCATATCCTTAAGCCCTTGGATTGCTCCTATAGCCATAAGGTCACTAGCTGAAAATATAGCTGTTATATCATCGTGTTTTTTGAATAATTCCTTTACTGCTTCTCTTCCACTCTCTTCTGTATAATCCCCAAAATATATAAGTGTTTTATCGATAGGAATGTCGTTTTTCATAAGCGATAAATAGTACCCATCTAATCTTTGAAGACTTACATAAGCATTTTCGTGTCCGTTTATAAATGCAATCTTTTTATGTCCTTTATCTATGAAATGTTGCATTGCTAATCTAGTTCCCTTTATACTATCAGTTCCAACAAAACCGATTTTGCCTTTCTTAATAGGAATATCAAAAAGTACACATGGAAAATCTCCTTTTAAAGCTTGCTTATAAAATTCATCACTCATTTTTAATCCCATTAAAAATACTCCGTCCAAGTGATTGTTTTGTAAAATTTGAACAAGTTTACTTTCTTTATACTTTGTCAAGTTAGGAAGGAAAACTACTTCATATCCCTTTTCTGCTGCATAATCTTTAAATCCCATCAATATTTTATATGAAAATGAATAAGTTGGTTCATTTTCATCGTAATCCTCTATCGCTATACCTATTCTATTAGACCTTCCTGCTCTCATTCCTCTTGCTAATATACTTGGCTTGTATCCCAGCTTTTCTGCTACTTTAAATATTTTGTTACGAGTTTCAGTATTTACATCACTATATCCATTAAATGCCCTCGAAACAGTACTAACTGACACACCTGCTTTTTTAGCGACATCTTTAATTGTTACATTCCTTCCATTTCCCATAAGCATCACCATTCTATTATATTGTTTTTTATGATTATTACCACTATATATAATTATAATACTATATTATACAAAATTGCAAAAACGTTTTGGTATATTTTACTCTTACTTATGTTTTTTTACAGTGAATGAAATCCCCAGAACATTAAAATCATCTATATATTTCTTAGATTTTTAACAGCATCTTCAGGTGCAACTGTATTTATATAAATACCCGAACCTAGTTCTAAACCTGCATGATTTGATAGTCTAGGTGATATTTCTATATGCCAGTGATAGCTTTTCTTATACTTTTCCATTCCCTTCGGTAAAGTATGAATATACATATTGAACGGAAAATCACCAATAACCTTATTTAATCTATTAAACACTTCTTTCATTGATTCTGCTAACATTTTTAATTCATTTTCTGTAATATCTTTAAAACTATGTTGATGAGCTTTAGGTATAATCATAAGTTCATAATTATATATCGAAGCAAAAGGAGCTAGAACTACAAAATGGTCATCGTTTATAACTATTCTTTTATCATCCTTTATTTCCTCATTGATTATATCACAGAATATACATCTTTTATACTTTTCGAAATACTTTTTACTTGCCTCTAGTTCTTCTTTTACTAGATTAGGTACTAATGGTAATGCAATAGCCTGGGAATGAGAATGTTCTAGTGATGCTCCTGCCTTTTTCTTATAATTTTTAAATATACTCACATATTTTATCTCATCTTTATTTATCAGTTCATTATATCTTTTTTTATATGTTTTTAATATGTTAACAAAATCATTAACTTCCATGTTAAAAAGACTTTTACTATGGTCTCTAGTCTCAATTATTACTTCATGATAACCTACCCCATTTTTCTTCCAGAATAATCTTTGATTACTATCTTCACACTCGCTCTCCATAGATAAAGCTGGAAATTTATTAGGCACAACCCTTGTTACCCATTCATTTTCATTTTCTATCCTATCTATCTCTGGTGGAGTCTTTTCTTCGTTACCAACACAAAAAGGACACGTTTCTACGTAACTTTTAGGCTTTATTTCCTCATTAGTTTCTTTTAAATCTGAAGGTCTTTTTCCCCTCTCTATAGCTATGATTACATGCTTTCCAGTAACAGGGTCTTTTCTTAATTCTGGCATTATTTATCCTCCTCTAAATATGTTGCTTTAAGCCATTCTAAAGACACTGGCTCTTTTTCGGTAGGTTTCTTAAAGTATGGATGTATTTCTATATTAGCAAAACTCTTATTTTCTTTAGCTTCTTCTAGCTTTTTGTTTATAATATCTAAGTAACTCTTTGCAGTACTATCCCAAGTATATTTACTAAATACCCTTTCTATTCCTGCTTGCTGATAGTTGTTGTATGAAGCTTGATTTTTAAATACTTTTAGTAAACCTTTTGCAATATCATCAGGATTGCTTGGGTCTACTAACACTCCAAATTCCTCTCCGTTTTCATATAATACTTCTGAAGGTCCACCATTTTTCGTTACAACTGCAGGTAATCCACAGGCCATAGCTTCTATAGGAGCTAATCCAAATGGCTCATAAAGAGCTGTTAATGCAAATACTGACTTTCTTCTTGCAAACTCTCTGTAGCATGCGGCTAACTGTTTTTGACTGTTTAAACTAAACATACTAACTTTGCCTTTTAAATTGTATTTATCAATTATATCCATAATTTCATCTAGAATTGCTTTCTCATCACCTTTAGCCATTGAATAATCTTCAAATGGGTTGTCTATCCCCCTTAAAGTAATAACTAAATTACACTTTTTCTGTAACTCCTCACTTTGTGCATAAGCCTTTACTAATCCTATATGATTTTTCTTTGGGTCTAGTCTACTTGCTGCAATTATAGCCGGCATATTTTGTCTATCTTCATTTAAGTCCCTTTTAAACATCTTTTCTACTTTTTCTTTTATTACACTATCTTGGTCATTTTCTTTGTCCTTATTAAACAATTCTGTATTAACTCCTGGAGGTATAACTGCAAATTTTTCTTCTTTCTCTACATCAATGGCTCCATTATAAGCTCTATGACTATACTGTCCAAATCTTTCCTGACTTGTACTTACAATGTTAACTGCTGAATTTGCCATACTTATTCTTTCAGCCATTATTCTCAATGCAAAATTATATTTTTCATTCATTTCCTCTATAGTATCAACATTGACATTTAACTTGTCCATCTTTTGTGCTCCTAATGAATGCCCCGTAAAAGTAAATGGTATATCAGTTCTTTCGTATAGCATAGCACCTGCTATTCCACCGTCTCCATAATGCGTTGTGAAAAAGTCTGGCCATTCTCCTTCTTCTTCATAAAGCTTGATAATATTATCTACATATTCATGTAGATAAGGCCAAAGTTTCTCCTTGTTTAAAAACTTTTCTCCTCCAAATGGTAATCTTATAATTCTTACTCCATCTACTCCTTCATATAAATCAAATTTTCCTTCAAATCCTGGCCAATCTTCGTCTATAATTTGTCTAGTAATAATATCCACTTTTACCCCTAACTTTGCTAAACTTATCGCAACTTCTTTAACATACACAAGCTGCCCACCAAAGTCTGGATGCTCTGTCCAATATAAGTCGTTTTTGTCAAAGTTTCCTTGAGGATTTAAAAATGCTATTCTCACCATAATACCTCCTATACTTTATATATTTTTTCTATTTCATTGATATTAGGTAGGTCTGCTATTGCCCCTACTTCTCTTAATTTATAAGCTGAAACTGCACTACCAACCATTATTGATTCCTTAATTGTTTTTCCTTTTAATAGTCCTGCATAGAAACCTGACCAAAATGCATCTCCAGCCCCTGTAGTATCTACTACCTCTGTTGCCAAAGTAGGAACCTTTATTATCTCCTTACCATTTGAAACAATTACTCCGTCCTTACCAAGGGTCAACATAACAAGCTTAACACCTAAATCTAAAAACCTTTTTATGTACCCTTCAGGAGTATCTTCACCAAAAATATGATATGCATCATCTTCTGAAGGTTTAATAATATCTACTCTACTTAAAAGCTCCTCTATAAACTTAACACCATCATGTCCTTTTTCCCAAAGTACTTTTCTATAATTAGGGTCAAAGCTAATTATTTTACCTTGCTCTTTTGCAATATCTATTATTTCAAGTGTGGTACTTCTAGCTGGTTCATAAGATATAGGCCATGAAGTAAAGTGTACAATCTTTGATTGTTTTACAAGTTCTTTAACTTTATCTGTAAGCTTTAAGTTTTTGTCTGCATCCCTATACGCTATAAAACTTGGACTTTTTTTACTTTTAGACACTACAACCATAGATGTGTTTTTACTATCATCTAATGTAACTCCATCTGTATTTACTCCATTTTCTTTGAGTTTTTTTAATAAGAATTTTCCGAAACTATCATTACCTACATTAGTAATAATGGAAGACTTATATCCTAATTTTGAAACATTAATCGCTATATTCCCAGGTGAACCACCAAAATATCTATGGAAGCCTCCATTATTAAAATCATCATACTCATCTGAAATCATATCTATTAAAATTTCCCCTACAGTTAAAACATCAATTTGAGCATTAGATAAAGTTATCCTATTATTTAACTCTAACATAAAATCCCCCCCTTTAAATTTATATGGAAATCAACTAAATCGTTTTTGAATTGCTCAAAAAGAAAAACGTATTCATATAATAGATTAAAACATTTAGGTATTTTCGTCAACATTTTTCACCTATTACTATCTCTATTAATATGTAAAACAAATTATTAATATAGTTAAAGTAAAAGAACACTCTATATAGAGTGTTCTTTTACAATACTGTATTTTAAGCAGCCTGTGCTTCCTTTTGCTCTTTATTAGGCTTTAAAGCATTTACAACTAATGCTGTTACTAACATACCTACAATCATACAAACTCCATATAATATTGGCTTATTAACAAATGGCCATGATAAGAAAAATGCTAATGTTACAGGATTTATAATATCAAAGAATGCTGCCAACCCTGTAGCTGTAGCTGTACCTATCATAATTGCAGGTATTACTCTGAATGGGTCTGCCATAGCAAATGGTATAGTTCCTTCTGTTATACCAAATATAGCCATAACCGCTGCTGGATTAGCTGCTGTTATTTCTGATTCACTATATTTTTTAGGAGCAAGTTTAGTAGCTAACCACATTCCTAATGGTGGAACAGACACAGCAATATGTATAGCAGTATTTGGTTCATAAATATTTGATGCATACATACCAAATGCAAATGCTACTGCTGTTTTATTTAATGGTCCACCCATATCAAACGCCATCATAGCACCTAAAATTACACCTAATAAAATCTTGCTTCCACCTTGCATTCCCTTCAACCAATTTTCTAAGAACGCCATTAATCCTGCAATCGGCTCCCCTATTACATAATAAAATACTAATGTTACTATTAAAGTTGCACCTAATGGTATTAATATGATAGTTAATAATGGCATTAATGCTACTGGTAATTTAATATTTTCTTTCATCCATTTAACTAAATAACCTGCAAATAAACCTACTACAATACCTCCAATAAATCCAGCTTTCATCTGATTTGCCAACACTCCACCTATCATACCTGGAGCTATACCTGGCTTGTCAGCTACTGAATAAGATATGTAACCTGCAATTATAGGAATTAATAAACTAAATCCCATTCCTCCAATTTTATTAATTGTATTTGCAAAAGTTCCGGCATATTCATCTAACCAAACAGTTGCTGTACCTAAAGTAATCTTACCTATTATAGAAGATAATGCTAACATAAGACCGGCTGCTGCTACAAACGGAATCATATAGGAAACACCAGTCATTAAATGTTGTTGTAATTCTTTACCTAAATTTTTTGCCTTACCCACTGTACATTTCCCCTTTCTTTATATTATTTAACTAATTTTAAAGCATCATCTAAAACTTTCCCTGCATCCTTTACGGCCTCATCAATTTTAACCTTATGTACTGGTAATGATTCAAATCTTGATTCTTTTTCAATTTTAGTTGCAACTGCTAAAATAGCTAAATCAGCATCTTGAATGTCCTTATCTGTAATCTCATTTTGAATACCTAAAGCACCTTGTTTCTCTCCCTTTATTTCATGACCTTTATTTTTAGCTGCCTTTTCAATAGCTGTTGCAGCCATATTAGTATGTGCTATCCCAGCTGGACATGCTGTTACTGCTACTATCTTCATAAAAATCTCCTCCTTTATTCATTTTCAAAATTTAATAATGATATTATTTTTTTTGAATTATTTGCATTTAATAAATCTTTTACAAAATCTTCTTCCATAAGCTTACTTGCAAGGTTTGATAATATTTGTAAATGCGTGGTATTAGCTTCTTTATCTGGAACAGCTAGCATAATGATGAGTTTAACAGGCTCTCCATCTAAAGAGTTCCAGTCAACTGCTTCTATTAACTTCCCTATTGCTATACTTGCTGTTTTAACACTATCCAATTTGCAATGTGGTATAGCGATCCCTTTGCCAAAGCCTGTAGTAGCTTCTTTTTCTCTTTCTAAAACACCTTTAACAAACTCATCTCTTGATTCAATTTTTTCTTCTTTTTCTAACAACAAAGCTAACTTTTCAATAGCTTCCTTTTGGCTTGTAGCCTGCATATTTATATCTATTAATCTTTCATTAATTAACCCAGATATATCCATGTTTGGTCACTTCCTTTGCTGGCTATATTTTATTTGCTGGCTATATTTTATTATTCGATATCAGTTATTACTCTGTCTTAAGAAATCTAATAAATTCCTCAAAGCAATCAGCTTTAATTAAATCTAATATTTTTCTTCTATCATCAACAATCGTAAAAAAAGTATCAAATATATTTTCAAACTCTTTGTCTGTCATTTCTTCAAGTGCCAATAAAAATACTAGCTGTACCATATTCTCGCCCCATTGAATTGGCTTGTCCAATATGCCTACTGCAATACGGGAGTTTATAGCATTTCCCAATAAAGCATGGGGAATAGCTACTAAATTACCTATAGATGTTGATGAAATTTTCTCCCTTTCTATAGCTGACTCAATAAAAGACTCTTTTACACATTTTTTGTTGTAAAGTGCTTCACTTAATACTTCTATAACTTCATATTTATCCTTTGTTTTTATTCCTTTAATATATAAATCTCTATCAAATAAATCATATAATTTGCATTTCGGATTTACTACTTGTGAGTTCTCGATTACATTATTAATTCTTTCTAAATCTTCTTTATTAAGTAATGAACTCACGTGTATAACAGGTATTTCGTCAATATCAACAGGTACAGTAGTTAATATCAAGTCAGGTTTTTTAAGTAAAACTTCATCAATCTTATAAGATGGATATATTCCAGCTATCTCTATATCGGGAAATGTTTTCTTTATTTTTGAAGCTAACAATTGAGCTGTACCTATACCTGTTGCACAGATAATTGAAACCTTTCGTATTAATTTTTTCTCTATATATTTTTTTCTTTCAAGGGCTGCCCCTAAGTGCATTGCAATGTAACCTATCTCATTTTCATCAATTTTTACTTTTCTATCTTGTTCTAATACTTTACAAGCAATAACTGCCATTTCAAATGCATGAGGATATTCCTCTTTTATCTCTTTCAACAATGGATTTCTAAGATTCATTTTATATTTTAGTCTATTAAGTGCTGGTTTTAAATGCAATGCTAGTCCATACACTAATTTTTCATCTTTCGATAAGTCTATTTTGTATACCTTATTTACTTCCTGAATCATTCTTTGTATAAGGCCAAGTAATCCTTCTCCAATTGCAGCTTCTAATTCATGGTTATCAAGCTCTTCATCCCTCAAGGCTTTTGTTCCAAGTAAATGTATAGTGATATATCCCTTTTCTGCTTCTGGTATGTTAATGTCGAATACTTTTTCTAAACCCTCGACAATTTTTTCTGCTATTTTATATTCATTTTTACTTTTTAAATTTTTAATCTCTGTAGAAGGTAAACTAATTTTTTTATTTTCTTTAATTCTTTTAATTGCTATTGCTATATGTATTACAAGATTCCCAAAGGCAATATCTGACAATTTTATCGGTGCATCTTTATATACTTCTAATATTATGTCTTTTATCTCTTCAATATCAATGGCCAAAATATTTTTTATATACTCTGTGTCACATGTGCTATTTGAATCCCTGTTTTTTATGTCCATAAAATAATCTGATATTGAAAACCTAAGTTGTAATTCATTTCCTTCTACCCATATTCCATAATTAGGTTTCTTGACTAGCTTCAAATTATATTTATTTAGCCATTTCTCTACTTTATCTATATCTTTATCAATAGTTGATTTACTCACATATAAATCACTAGCTAATTCTTCTAAAGTAATGAATTCATTTGTGTTTAAAAGTTTTCTTATTATATAGAACACTCTATCTTCTGGTAGTACCGGTACATCACTCTTATTTTCTTCTAAATACCTTTTTAGCATCGTGATAACCTTTTCATCTCGAGGACTAATAGTGTATCCAATTCTAGGTTTAGATTTAATTTTAATCCCCTTCATTTTCAATTCTTCATTCAAAAGCTTTATATCATTACGGATTGTCCTTGAAGATACACCGACTACCTTCGATAAATATTTTCCTGTAATGGGCCCATCATACTTTATAAACTCTAATATTATCTTTCTCTTGCGCGCATCAAAACTCAAATTTATTTCACCTCTTTCACAGTTATAATTATAAACTGTTTCCTCCCAAAATAAAATTTATTGATTTTCCACATTGTTTACGGAAATTTTTATTTAATAGTTGATAAAAAACCATAGCTTTAACTCACAATAATTTGTAAGCACAACTATTATATTTTTTATATTGTACCTACTAGGATAATTGTTACAAAAATTTCATTGTCGTATTTTGAAATTTATAGTTGAATTTTGTCGTTGGTTAATGTATAATTATAAATCGTCGACGGAACATTTGGATTATGTTTGAAAACAGCATAAAATCCCCCTTTTGTTCCTTTACCCCTTTCCCCCTTTCCCTTTATATATAACATACTTATAATATTTAACATTTTATATAAATACATACAAACATCGGTTCTTGGTTTGGGCCGATGTTTGTTTTATATGTGTTACTTTAAATAATTCATTATTCCCCATCCAATTGCTTCCGCTATTTTTTGCTTATAGGTATTATTCTGAAAAAGCTTCCTATCACACGGATTAGTTATAAACCCCATCTCAACTATAACACCTGGAACCTTTGTTTCTCTAGTTATGTAATAATCTTCTGCAACAATTTTACTTCTTATTTCTTCATATTTTAAATATTTTTCATACACAATACAGTCTATAGCTTTACTTATTTCTTCAGCCAATCTTTCTCCCTCAATAGAGCCAGGATAATAATAAATAACTACTCCCCTTGCTTTAGAACTAAAGCTATTTGCATTAACATGAATACTTACAAATACATCAGGATTATTTGTATTTATTATTTTTTTTCTAGCATCTAAATCCCTTTTGTATCTTGTATCATTTATTGTACTTTTATCTTCTAAAGAGACATCTTTATCTCTAGTCATTATAACTCTAGTCCTCTGTTTTAATAAAAAATTTTTTAATCTTAACGCAACATCAAGATTTATATTTTTTTCTAATAAGTATTCTTTGTAGTGTGCTCCTCCATCTATTCCTCCATGACCTGGGTCTATAACAACAGTTCCATTTCTAAATTTAGCATTAAATACTCCTTGATAACATTTATGATATTTAAAGAAAATGGTAGTTATAATAAAAATAACTGAAAAAATTAAAAGTATCAAAACTATTTTCTTATTAATTTTTATAACAATAAAAACATTCTTAATAGTTTATTCCTCCCTTGCCCAGTATAATATATTATATTTCTGTATCTCTGTTTTTAATTACTATAGCCTAAAATTTTTTAAATCCACTTTTCAAGTATATGTTTGTTAGAATTTAACATTTGTATAAGTAATATTTAATTCAATATAATGCCAAACTAATCATGGGAGGTGAAACAATGAAAAAATATACTAAACTTATTGCTGTATTATCAATATGTTTAATTACTATGTCCATAATTATGATTGGATGTCAGCCACAGGAAAAACCAGCACCACCAAATAACTACAACAACAATCAAAATCCTGATACAGATTATGAAAACGACATATATTTTGATGAAAATATGGATAACAAAATGTCTAATAGAGCAGACAAAATCGCAAATGCAGTAGCTAGAATGGGTGAAGTAAATAGAGCTACAGTTGTTGTTAATGATAATACAGCAATCGTTGGAGTAAACATGGAAAATAATATGGAAGGTACTATGAATAACGATTTACGACAAAGGATTGAAAGAACAGTAAAAAATACTGACAACAAAATAACTTCAGTAGCTATAACTACAGACCCTAATCTTTATAGTAGAATTGATTCTATTGCTCGTAATATTAGAGATGGAGAAGATATGACTGGTTATAGGCAAGATATTCAAGAAATCATGATGCAAATATCACCTGGAATGTAATTAAAAATATCCGGTTAAACCGGATATTTTTTATGTCTACTTACACGTCCTTTCATTCGTTTTTTGGTACGTCTTTATATACATTTTCTAGTGCGCTATATATGGTATAAATTACCAAAATTAATTTGTATATTAAATCTTTATTCGGTCCATAATAATAGTGTCGGGAACATAACGGTTGAGCCCAGACTTATATA
>NZ_ARZA01000051.1 GCF_000387765.1 Caldisalinibacter kiritimatiensis | reverse complement strand
GCCAGTATCGAGGGCCCTTAGCTCAGTTGGTTAGAGCGTCCGGCTCATAACCGGCAGGTCTGGGGTTCGAGTCCCTGAGGGCCCACCATTTAATTGAATATGTAGGGGCGTAGTTCAGTTGGTAGAACGTCGGTCTCCAAAACCGAATGTCGTGGGTTCGAGTCCTGCCGCCCCTGCCATATATTGAGGTTAGTGTTCTGACTTCGGGGTGTAGCGCAGTTTGGTAGCGCATCTGGTTTGGGACCAGAGGGTCGCGGGTTCAAATCCTGCCACCCCGACCATGTAGGGGCTTATAGCTCAGTCGGTTAGAGCGCACGCCTGATAAGCGTGAGGTCGGTGGTTCGAGTCCACCTAAGCCCACCAATATAATATGATGATATGCCCAGATAGCTCAGTCGGTAGAGCAGGGGACTGAAAATCCCCGTGTCGGCAGTTCGATTCTGTCTCTGGGCACCATCCAACTCCCATCTTTCTGATAGGAGTTTTTTAAACTGAGGGTGCAGTTAAATATTTCCGTTTAACTGTATGAAGTCATGAGAAATCAGACAAAAAATAAAAAAGCGCTTGACACACTCGATGAAATGTGATAAAATAATATTTGTCGCTGATAAAAAACAAGCAATCTGGCAGCAATAGCGGAGAGGTTACACCCGTTCCCATTCCGAACACGGAAGTTAAGTCCTCCAGCGCTGATGGTACTTG
>NZ_ARZA01000050.1 GCF_000387765.1 Caldisalinibacter kiritimatiensis | reverse complement strand
ATTTCCTCTAGGGGATTTTTCAATTATTATACTAGGGTAATTTTAATTTATCATAAACAACAGTATGAAAAATTCAGATTGTCTTAATGAATCGCCGTATACCGAACGGTACGTACGGTGGTGTGAGAGGTCGGTAGATAAAATAATTATCTACCTCCTACTCGATTTATCAGTCTTAGCTTATTGGCAAATCGACAAAGGAGATTTAGGATAGTTAAGCGAGAATCCTCCCTATTTCAATAGGGAGATGAATCGCTATTTAT
>NZ_ARZA01000048.1 GCF_000387765.1 Caldisalinibacter kiritimatiensis | reverse complement strand
TGTATAAATCATTATTGTGCTATTTTTTTTACTAATTTTCTGTGGATAAGTTTAATTTTGGATTTTGCAACTATCTATTAGTTTAACTTTAAACTAAAATATGTAAGTATATAATAACTTTACAAACAAGTTTTACATGTATGAATATTAATGTTAAGTTATGTGTTTGGTCAACATTATATCATATTTATTTTGCTTAATCTATACAGGTACACCAGGATAAGGAAAAACACATAATAAGATAGTACTATGTCAACATTATCAAATGTGTAATAATGTAGACATGTATAATAATTTCGTCCAAATTAATTAATTGAATATTACGTAATTCATTTTGCAATTTTTTAGAAAATTAGAACAATTAAAGTGGTTGAACAAAAATATATAGTAAGTAATTATATGGCATGTAAATTGCAATTAATAAAGACGAGCTAGCTCACTAAAAAAATTTCGGAGGTGCTTTTATGGGTGTATTAGGAATAATTATATCATTAGCATTATTAACATTTATTGCTTACAGAGGATATTCAGTTATTTTATTTGCTCCATTATGTGCATTATTGGCAGCTTTAATTGCAGGGGTACCACTATTACCTACGTATTCTGAAGTATTTATGACTAAAGGTATGGCATTTGCAAGACTTTATTTTCCACTTTTCTTAATAGGTGCTGTTTTTGGTAAACTTATGGAAACAACTGGAGCAGCAAGCTCTATTGCTCACTGGATAACACAAAAAGTTGGTAAAAAAGGAACTATACTAGCAGTAGTTTTATCATGTGGGATTTTAGCTTACGGTGGAGTTAGTATTTTCGTAGTTGCTTTTGCGGTTTATCCAATTGGTGCAGCATTATTTAGAGAGGCAGGAATTCCTAAACGTTTACTTCCAGGTGCTATAGCGTTAGGCTCTTGGACATTTGCTATGACTGCGTTACCAGGTACTCCTCAAATTCAAAACTTAATTCCTGTTAAATATTTTGGTACGGATGCATATGCCGCTCCTATACTAGGGTTACTTGCAGGTATTTGTATGTTCGTATTTGGGGTTATATGGTTGGAATATCGTAAAAATAAAGCTCTAGCTGCTGGTGAAGGTTATGGTACAGGGCATAAAAATGAACCAGATGCTCTTATAAACCCTGAAGAATTGATGAAACCAGGATTAGCAATTGTTCCATTACTTATTGTGTTAATTCTTAACTATATATTAACTAGAGTTATGCAATCTTGGGATCCAGCATTCTTGGAACCTTATGGTGCTTCACTTAAGACTATGGCTCCATTATGGGCTTTATTAGTATCTGTTGCTATAGCATCACTATTTATTACAATTGTAGGTTGGAAGAGAATCAATGGTGAAGCTAATTTTAAAGCTGCTATTACTGCAGGTGTTTCTGGTTCACTTCTAGCAATTATGAATACATCATCAGAGGTTGGATACGGAAGTGTTATTAAAAGCTTACCAGCATTTGACAAAGTAGCAGATTTTATGATGGGTATAGATTTTGGTACTCCTTTAGTATCTGAAGCTATAACTGTAAACGTTTTAGCAGGTATAACAGGTTCTGCTTCAGGTGGTATGACAATAGCATTAGAAGCTATGGGAGCACGCTATTTAGAATGGGCTAATGCTGTAGGACTAAATCCAGAATTGTTACATAAAGTAGCTTCATTAGCAAGTGGAGGTTTTGATGCTTTACCTCATAATGGTGCTGTTATTACTTTACTAGCAATATGTGGATTAACTCATAAATCATCATATAAAGATATATTTATGACTGCTGTTCTAATCCCATTCGCATCAACATTCTTAATTATAATCTTAGCTACTTTATTTGGAGCATTTTAATTAATAGATAAAGTTGATAAAAGAAGGGGGAAAAATATGCGTAGCGTATCTGTAATTGGTATAGGCGAAACTAAGATGGGTAGTTTTCCTGATAAATCTTTAAAAGACTTAATATTAGAAGCAGGTAATAAAGCTATTGAAGATGCTGGAATAGAAAAAGAGAGAATAGAAGCATTGTTCTTAGGTAATTTTAACAGTTCATATTGGTGTAACCAAAGCCATATGGGACCTATGGCTGCGGAAACTTTAGGAATGCAAGATATTCCCACAATAAGAACTGAAGGAGCTTGTGCATCAGGAAGTTTAGCCTTCAGACAAGGTTTAATGGCAATAGCATCGGGAATGTACGATGTTGTAATAATAGGCGGTGTAGAGAAGATGACACACCAATCAACTCCTGTTGTTACAGCTGGTCTTGCAAGCGCTGCTGACTATGAATATGAAGTGAAAATGGGGGCTACATTTCCATCTTTATTTGCAATGATTGCAAATAGGTATTTCTATGAATATGGAAACGTGAGAAAAGAAATGGCCATGGTTGCTGTTCAAAATCATGACAATGCTTTACTCAACCCTGATGCTCAGATGCATAAAAAAATAACAATCGATAAGGTATATGGAGGCTTTCCAGTAGCATATCCATTAACAGTATATGATTGCTCTTTGGTTACTGATGGTGCTGTTTTCGTTGTTCTTTCTGCTACTGAAATAGCTAAAGAAATTACAGATAAGAGAGTTGTTGAAATTATAGGTTCTGGTCATGGGGGAGATTCTTTAACACTTCATGGAAAAACAAGCATGACTTCTCTAAATGCAACATTAAAGGCGGCCAAGGAAGCATATGATATGGCAGGAGTTAAGCCATCAGATATAGATATAGCTGAAGTACATGATTGTTTTACTATAACCCAAATTGTTAATACTGAAGACTTAGGATTTTTTGAAAAGGGTAAAGGTGCTAGAGCTGTAGCAGAAGGGAAAACAGCTTTAGATGGTGAAATACCGATCAATACTAGTGGTGGACTAAAGGCAAAAGGACATCCAATAGGAGCAACAGGTTTAAGTCAAATATATGAAGTTGTAACACAATTACGCGGTGAAGCTGGAGAAAGACAAGTTAAAAAGGACATAAATATTGGATTAACACATAATCTTGGTGGTTCAGCAGCAACTTGCGTAGTAAATATTTTTAAGGGGTGGTAAATCAATGGGTAAGAAAGCAAAAATATATACCTATTCTATAATTAATGTTGCATCTGTGGATTTTAAAGATAAAGTTCCTTTTGCTGTTGCAATTGTAGAAAATGAAGATGGTAGATTTATGACATATTTAGAAGGATATAAAGAAGATAAAGAAATTAGTATTGGAATGGAAGTAGAGTATTCTAGATTAAATGAAGATGGTAATCCAATTTATAAGCTAGTTTAATTTGTAATGTGTAATTTATAGGAATTGTGTAATTAAATTTAATTACACAATTCCTATAAAAATAAAAATTAGGAGGGTGATCATCATGGGTAGAGTTAAATTTGTTACTTCAAGAGAAGCAGCAAATATGATTCCAGATGAAGCATATATTGGAACAGTAGGATTTATGTTAACAGGTGCTCCAGAAGAAATTTTATTAGAAATTGAAAACAGATTTCTTGAAACAGGAAGTCCTAAGGACATATCTTTAATGTGGGCTTCAGGTGTTGGAGATGGAGGAACAGTAAGAGGATTTAATCATCTTTGCCATGAAGGACTTTTGAAAAAGACAGTAGGTGGACATTATGGATTGTTTCCAAGAATAGCTAAGTTAATTAATGAGAATAAAATTGAAGCTTATAATTTTCCGCAAGGTGTATTAACATCTATGTTTAGAGAAATGGCAGCAAATAAACCTGGTGTTTTAACGCATGTTGGCTTAGGTACTTTTGTTGACCCTGATTTTCAAGGTGGCAAGCTCAATGATGCTACAAAAGAAGATATCGTTGAGAAAGTTGAAGTAAATGGTAGAAACTATTTACTTTACAAATCACAAAAAATAGATGTTGCAATAATCAGGGGAACTGAAGCAGATGAAGATGGAAATATAGGAATTAGTAAAGAAGCTTTAAAATTAGAAAATTTATCAGTTGCTATGGCAGCAAGAAACAACGGGGGATTGGTTATAGCTCAGGTTGAGAGATTAGTTAAGAGAGGAACTATTGAACCTAAGAACGTAGCTGTTCCAGGTGCTATCGTTGATGTTGTAGCAGTGGTTAAGGATAAGAAAAATCATATGCAAACATCGGGAACAGATTTTAATATTGATTTTATATCAAGCGCTGGTGTTCATGAAGAAAACTTTAACCCTTCTTCGTTAGATGCAAAAAAAATTATAGCTAAAAGAGCAGCACTGCAAATGGATAAGAATAAGTTAGTATTGAATTTTGGTATAGGTGTTCCAGAAAGAGTAGCTGAAGTATTAAAAGAAGAAGGAATAGAAGAAAACTTTATTTCTACTGTCGAGCCTGGTATTTACGGTGGAACAGCACAAGGAGGATTAGATTTTGGTAGTGCTATAGGTCCTCAAGCTATAATAGATCATCCTTATCAATTTGATTTTTACGATGGTGGCGGGATTGATATAACATTCTTAGGTATGGCACAATGTGATGCCCATGGAAGTTTAAATGTATCAAAATTTGGCCCTAAAATTCCAGGATGTGGAGGATTTATTGATATAAGCCAGAATGCTAAAGAGTGTGTTTTCTGCGGTACTTTTACAGCTGGTGGGCTAAAAGTTAATATAAATAACGGAAAACTAGAAATAGTTAAAGAAGGGAAAGTTAAAAAGTTTGTTAATAAGTTAGAACATATAACATTTAATGGTGAATATGAAAGCAAGAAAAATAAGAAAATAACAATTGTAACTGAAAGAGCAGTATTTGATGTTAGACCTGAAGGATTAACATTAACAGAGATTGCACCTGGAATTGATTTAGAAAAAGATATTTTAGCTCATATGGAGTTTAAACCTATTATTGCTGATAATTTAAAAGAAATGGATAATAAAATTTTTAAAGATGAGCCTATGAAACTAAAATTATAATTCAAAAGTGCTTTTGAAAATGATATAGAATGATATAGTAATAGAAGTGTGAAAGGTAGTTGATCCCTAGTGGACAGCTGACCTTATAAACAGGGCAGCCATATACAGGCTGCCCATATATATGTGATAATTTATGTACAGCTAGAGGATAATAGTTTTTTACTGTGGTCTTGGCTATAATATCATATGTTTCGATGTGTATATGAAAGAAAAGGGGGTAGTTGGAGTGTTGGTTGAAAAGAAACATCTTAAATTATCAAAACTTTTTAAAACTGAATTAGGGGAAGTAATTAAGAATCCAGAAGTGGTATATGAGGAATACGGAAATAAAACTGGACCAGTAATATTTTTAGGTCATGGAGGTTTGTCGTCACAACATGCAGCAGGTAAGTACAGTGAAAATGATTCTAACCCTGGATGGTGGGACCCACTAATAGGAGAAGGGAAATTATTAGATACGAATAAATATAGGATAATATGTGCAAATTCTTTAGGAAGCATGTATGGAAGTACGGGTCCTTTGACTATTAACCCAGATACAGGTAAAATGTATGGTCCTGATTTTCCTAAGATAACATTAATTGACCAAGTAAAGTTCTATAAATATTTTCTTGATGAACTTGAAGTTAAAGAGTTATTTATGATGGCTGGTGTATCTATGGGTTCTTTGCATACATTGCAAATGGCTGTATTATATCCTGACTTTGTTAAAAGCTTGGTAGCAGTAGCGACAGCAGGTTATATGCCTCCTGGTGGATTAGCATTTCATAATATTATGATAAATATTTTAAAACTTGATCCTGATTTTAATCGTGGTTGGTATGAGTGTGGTGTTCCACAAATTGGATTAAGCATAATTACCCAACTTAGTAAAATATATTATACAAATTACAAAATGTTTGTAGAGCTTTGTGAATCAATAACTGAAGGGAAAGATATTCAACAGTTAAAGAATAAGAAAATAAAGGAATTTCTACAAGCAGGAGTAAAAGAAGCTATTGAGACTAGAGACCCTAACAGTTATATCACAATGTTAGAAGCTATTAATTCTTATGACCTCTCAAGAGGTTTTAGCAGTTTTAAAGAAGCAGTTAAAAGAATAAAATGTCCTGCATTGATTATGAATATAGATTCAGATTGTGAGTTTCCACCTGAATATGCATATGAGATAGGAGAAATTCTAAATAATAAGAAAACAGGCCAAGCTAGAGTAGAAATTCTCAAAAGTAAAATGGGACATTTGGGGTGTATTTATGAATTTGGACAACTGGAGAAATATATTGGTGATTTCATTAAAGCTTTAGAACATTGAACTTAATTTAGTATTTTGAAAAGATAAAATATTTTAGTTGATTGAAAATGGAAGGGATTCCTTTCAAAGCTCCTTTCTATTTCTTGCTAAAAAGAGTTAAATTAATATCATACTTATACCTCCTTGGTTTAAATAGAAATTTAGCTTTTACTAATAAATTTGCTAAATAGTGGGAATTATACTCTAGTAAACATTAAGCTAAATTGACCAAGGAGGTTTTATATTTGAAAAAGTATTTGCAACTAATAGGGAGTGTATTATTATACTCACTAATCTATGTAATTCCTAATGCTTTAGCAGGGATAATACTAGTGTTTATGATTGCAGTAAGTAACATTGAACAAGCACAAAATCCAATATATATTCAACAAATGGTAAACAAGTATATTTTTTTAGTAACTTTTTTTGCTTTAATTGTATCAGCTTTGATTCTTGTGCGTTTATTAAAGTTTAATAAAAAAAGTATTATTGAATACTGTAATTTTTCATTCGTAAATTTTAAAGTTGTTGGGTTATTAATTTTATTAGGTTTTTTATCTAATCTCTTTTTAAATTCAATATTTGCTTTTATAAAGAACAATGAAACATTAATGAATTTACTTGGGGCTAGGAAAGAGTTTTTTGATATTGGTGAAAGTGCAAAAGTAATGATGAATGGCAATATTTTAATAGTTGTTTTAGTTATTGGCATATTGACGCCTGTTTTTGAAGAGATTCTTTATAGAGGTGTTATTTTTAATAGATTAAATGAAGACGTAAAAGTAGAAACTGCTATAATTTTACAAGCTATTGTATTTGCCTTGTGCCATTTTAATATGATTCAAGGGATGTACACTTTTGTTCTTGGTGTACTCTTAGCGTTGTGTTATCATTGGCTAAAGTCAATATGGGTTCCTATAATTGTACATATGTCATTTAATACTTCAAATATATTAATGAAGTTTATAATACTGAAAATTACAAATATCTTTGATATGCTACTACCTTTAATAATGACGTTAGCTTTAGTATCTATAAGCTTTATTCTTTATTATATTAAAAATAGAAAAGAAATGTTATCTAATGAAAATGTAAAAACAAATTTACAGTTACAATAAAATTTTTATCTATTTATCCTAAATGGGTATATCATTTAAGCGGCTTTGCCGTTTTTTATTTTATAACAAAGTATGTTTACTGTATATTTGGAAATGTCTACAATAGTATTGATAGTAGTTAATATTAATTAGATTTTTTAGTATTTGAGCCAATAGCGAAAAGCTAATAGCAAAAAGCAGCTTTAGGTGCTTTTTCATAAAATAAAGGGAAATATAATATAGTGTCGAATAGATTACATAGTAATAAATTAAGGAGGTTAGTAAGATGCTAAGTAAAGCTTTAATAGAAGATGTATTAAATGAAGCTCTTTCTACAGGTGGAGATTTTGCTGAAGTTTTTGTAGAAGACAAGTTGAATACTGGGTTACTTATGATAGGTGGAAAGATTGAAAGCACTATGTCAGGAAGAGATTTTGGAGTAGGTATAAGGATATTTAAAGGAACAAATAGTGTTTATGCTTATACTAATAAAGCTACAAGAGATAATCTATTAGATGTAGCAAGAAAGGCAGCTGCAGCAATTAATGGAGAAAGAAAAGATATTGTTATTAATTTAATGAAAAATGATATAGTTAATAATCATAAAATAGTTATACCTGTAGGAAATGTAGAAAAATTAAAGAAAGTAGACTTAATGAGAAGAGCATATAATGTAGCAAAAAATTATGATGATGTAATTTCACAGGTAACAGTAAGATATGGAGATTCAGAGCAAAATGTACTTATAGCAAATACTGAAGGAGTCTTTGTAGAAGACAAAAGAGTTAGAACTAGGACTATGATTCAAACAATAGCATCAAAGGATGGAGAAATGCAATCAGGTTTCTATGGACCTGGAGCACATATGGGATTTGAATTTTATGACAAAATAAATATAGAAGAATACGCTAAGGAAGCAGCTAGAATTGCAAAAACAATGATAGATGCAGAATATTGTCCAAGTGGCAAAATGCCTGTAATTATTGATAATGGATTTGGAGGAGTTATATTCCACGAAGCATGTGGACATGGGCTTGAAGCTACTTCAGTTGCTAAAGGTACATCTGTTTTTGCAGGTAAAATTGGAGAAAAAGTAGCATCTGAACTTGTTACAGCAATAGATGATGGTACAATTCCAAATGAATGGGGTTCACAAAATATAGATGATGAAGGAACACCAACGAGAAAAAATGTACTTATAGAGAATGGAATTCTTAAAGGATATATGATTGATAAATTAAATGGTAGAAGGATGGGAATGGATTCTACTGGCTCAGCAAGAAGACAATCCTATAAATATGCTCCAACTTCAAGAATGACAAATACATATATAGCTAATGGAGAATCAACTAAAGAAGAAATAATTGCAAATACAGAGTATGGTTTATATGCAAAATATATGGGCGGCGGTTCAGTAAATCCAGCTACAGGAGAATTTAATTTTTCAGTGATGGAAGGTTATATAGTAAGGAATGGAAAGATAGAAAAACCAGTAAGGGGAGCAACACTTATTGGTAAAGGTCTAGAAGTTCTTAAAAAAATAGATATGGTTGGAAATAATTTAGATTTAGGTCAAGGTATGTGTGGTTCTGTAAGTGGTACTGTTGCTGCCAATGTTGGACAGCCAACTATTAGGGTATCATCAATGACAGTAGGCGGAAGAAAGGGTGAATAAGGATGGATAGAAGAGAATTTATGAAAAAATTATTTGAAAAAGGAAAACAAGCAGGTATGAAGGAAATGGAAATATATTTTCAAGACAGCGATAACTTTGATATCAAAGTATTTAAAGGTGAGATAGATAATTACAGTATTTCTAATGAGATAGGGGTTTCCTTTAGAGGATTATACAATGGTAAAATGGGATATTCATATACTGAGAAAATAGATGAAACTTCTATTGATATACTGATAAAAGAAGCAGTAGAGAATGCATCAGTTATAGATAGTGATGACGAAGAAAATATTCAGCCACCATCGGAGAATTATAAAGAAGTTAATAACTATAACAATAGTTTAAATAAAGTTACTCCAGAAGAAAAGATTAATTTTATTAAATCCGTTGAAAAAGAGGCATTTAAATTAGATAATAGAGTAATTTCAGTACAGCACTGTATATTTGGGGAAGAATCAGCCCATACAATGTTAGTAAATACAAAGGAATTGGATTTAGAGGAAAAGTCAAATATTGCATACGCTTATGTTAGTGTTATGGTCAAAGAAGGAGAAGATGTAAAAACAGGAGGAAGTTATATAATTTCAAATGATTTTTCAAAATTTGATGCTAAAAAGTTAGCTAAAGAAGCAGTTGACGAAGCAGTATCAATGTTAGGAGCTAAAAGTATTGAGTCAAATGAATATCCTATAGTATTAAGAAATGATGTAGCGGCTAATCTATTAGAAGCCTTTGTGCCAATTTTTTCAGCAGAAAATGTTCAAAAAGATTTATCGTTATTAAAAGGAAAAATAGATAAGCAAATAGGAAATAGTATAATAACTGTTGTAGATGACCCGTTTATGAAAAATGGAGTAGCTTCAGCTTCATTTGATGGAGAAGGAGTGTCAACTAAATATAAGAAGGTTATAGATAAAGGTATATTAAAAACTTATTTACATAATACTAAAACAGCCAAAAAGGATGGTGTGGAGTCTACAGGGAATGCCTATAAACCATCATATAAATCACCAGTTTCTATTGCACCAACTAATATGTATATTGAAAAAGGGAATATAACATTCAATGAAATCATAGAAAGTATAGATAAAGGATTATTAATTATTAACATACAGGGGTTACATGCAGGTCTGAATACTGTTTCTGGAGACTTCTCATTATCTGCATATGGATATTTAATTGAAAACGGGAAAATAGACAGACCTGTTAATCAAATAACCATAGCGGGTAATTTCTTTGAATTATTGAAGGACATTGAAATGATAGGCGATGATTTAAGATTTACATTACCAGGAGGTTCAGGATATATAGGTTCACCAACACTAAAAATTAAGAAACTAGCTGTATCTGGAGATTAATTTTGGGACGTTTAGCGTCCCTTATTTGTTATCATTTGAAGGATAATTATACATATTATAGTAAAAAATATATTGAAATGGAGGTGATTGAGTGGAGAAAACTTTAGTTATTATAAAACCCGATGGAGTAGAGAGGGGACTAGTGGGGGAAATAATAAGTAGGTATGAAAAAAAGGGACTTAAGATAGGTGCAGCGAAGTTATTAATTGCAGATGAAGAAATATTAAGTAGACATTATCAGGAACATAAAGGAAAAGATTATTATAATAAATTAATTAATTATATGACAGAAGGACCAATTATGGCTATGGTTTTAGAGGGAGAAAATGTAATTAAGATAGTTAGAAATATGAACGGCCATAAAGACCCTTCTATAGCACGGCCAGGTACTATAAGGGGTGACTTTTCTTATAGTTTAACAAGAAACATAGTACATGCATCGGATAGTGAAGATTCATCGAAAAGAGAAATAAAAATATGGTTTCCTGAATATGAATAGGGGGAGATTTTTTGAGTCAATTAAGAGTTGGATTATGTCAAATGCTTGTAACAGAAGATAAAGATGTAAATATAAAAAAGGCAGATGAGATGATAAAAAAAGCTGTTTCTAGTGGAGCTAAATTAGTGGTGTTACCTGAGATGTTTAATTGTCCTTATGATAATAGTTATTTTCCTAAGTTTGCAGAAAACTGTCCTGAAGGAAAGACTATACAGTTTATGTCTAGAGCAGCAAAAGAGAATAATATATATTTAATAGGTGGTTCTATACCTGAAAAGGATGAAAAGGATAACATTTATAATACTAGTTTTGCTTTTGATACTAATGGTAATATAATAGGTAAACATAGAAAAATGCATTTATTTGACATAGATGTAGAGGGTGGAATAAGGTTTATGGAATCAGATATTTTGAGTAAAGGAGAAGATATAACAGTATTCGATACAGAATATGGGAAGGTAGGACTATCTATATGTTATGATATAAGATTCCCTGAGCTTATGAGATTAATGGTATTAAAAGGAGCAAGAATTATTGTAATTCCAGCGGCTTTTAACATGACTACTGGTCCAGCACATTGGGAGTCATTATTTAAGGTAAGAGCTTTAGATAATCAAGTATATATGCTAGGAACTGCACCTGCAAGAAATAAAGAATCATCATATACATCCTATGGAAATTCTATTATTACTGACCCTTGGGGAAGAGTAGTTAGTAAGTTAGACGAAAAAGAAAATATTTTGATACAAGATTTAGACTTAAACATGATAGATAAAATAAGAAGAGAGTTACCTTTATTACAGCATAGAAGAACAGATTTATATACATTAGATTTATTAAATGAGGATTAACCTAATGGTTAATCCTCATTTAATTTTAGTATTTAATACTATTGCTCTACTTTTTCACGTTCTCTAAAGAGAAGAGTAATTGAATATAGACCTGCTAATCCTACAAGGCCATAAACTATTCTACTTAGAACTGCTCCTTGTCCTCCAAAAATTGAAGCAACTAGGTCAAATTGGAATAGAGAAATAAGACCCCAGTTAAGAGCTCCTACTATTACTAAAATAAGAGATAACCTATCTAAAAAGCTATACATAAAATCACTCCTTATTATATTAATGTTGTTTTCAATAAATATTATCTCTATTATTTATTTTTCTATACCTATAAAACAAAAAAATTACAAAAATTAACCAAATTTGTAACGAAATTTTGAATAGATGCATATTATGATATGGAAGTTGTATTTTTAAATATACATAATTGAGATTTAGCTATAAGGCATGTTTATAAACTATAAGGAAGGAGGGAGATTATGACAGAACAAACTAATGTGCCTGTTGAAAGTACTTATTATGACGGAGACGGAGATTCAAGTTTACTTTTCTTTTTATTATTATTAGTTGTTTTATTTAGTAATAGTTGTTATTTTGATGAGCAAAATCAAAGCTTATTATTTTTCTTCTTGTTATTGATTATTTTATTCGGAAATTGTTTTAGATACGATTGTTAACAGTAAAATATAGATTAATATTAAATTTTGTTATGTAGCTCACATTTAAATGTGAGCTATTATTTTTTTTATTTAAATAGCTTTTTGCATGTCATTTATTCAGATATTTGCATGTATTTATTTAATTAGTTATAATATGTATTTTACTAATAGCTACTGGATAAAAGCTAATAGCCAAAATGTCACTTTAGTTGCTTTTTTTTATGTATATGAAACAAATTTTAAGTAAAAATAAATATATAATATATAAAAGGAGTTAAAATTATGACATATATACCAAAGAGAGTGTATTTTGAAAAACGAGCATTAAATTATCCATTGGGAGAAAAATTGTATAATTTTTTTAATAAAAATGAAGATGTAGAAGTTATTATGATGAAAGGGAATAGAGTTACAGGTATACCTAAGGAAACACCAAGACAATTTTATGTAGAAGGGAAGAATTCAATAGCAGTTAGAGTTTGGAAGGGTAGTAAATTTCAAGGATGTAAGCCTTCTGCACACTATCAGATGCCTTTGGTTTCTGGATGTAGCGGTAAATGTGAGTATTGTTATCTCAATACTAGATTTGGGGATAAACCGTATATTACAATTTATGCTAATATTGAAGATGTATTAAATAGAGCAAAGGAATATATAGAGGAAAGAAAACCAGATGTTACTTATTTTGAAGCTTCAGCTACATCGGACCCAGTACCATTTGAGCCTTATACAGGTAGTCTTGCTACAGCTGTTGAGTTCTTTGGAAAGAAAGAGTTGGGAAGGTTACGCTTTGTGAGTAAATTTACAGAAATAGATAGTCTTTTGGATATAGAGCATAAAGGACACACAACTATTAGATTCAGTATAAACTCCCATAAAGTAATAAATAAATATGAACATGCAACAGCTAAATTGGACGAACGTATAGATGCTTCAAAAAAAGTTTATGATGCTGGATATCCTATAGGATTTATAATAGGGCCTGTAATTCTTTATGAAGGGTGGAAAGATGATTATCTAAAAATGTTAAAGAACATAAAGAAGAAGTTAGGTTCAACAGCAGATAGACCAATTCGCTTTGAAGTAATTTCCCATAGATTTACTAGTACAGCAAAGAGTAAGATTTTAGCAGTTTTTCCTGAAACAACTCTTCCTATGAATGAAGAAGAGAGAAAATTTAAATACGGACAGTTTGGATATGGGAAATATGTGTATAAAAAGGAACAGTTAAAAAAGATGGAGGAATTTTTTGTTGAGAATTTAAATGAATTATTTCCTAATAGTGAAATTGATTATGTAATATAGTTGTTATGTAAGAAGAGAATATAAACAGAAAAAGTTCTTACAATATAGTACTAATTTTGATATCCTTATATAGAGGTGATAATTATGATTAAGATAGATATACCTTCATATAAGGATATTTCAATTAAGTATTTAGTTTTTGATTATAATGGAACATTGGCAGCAGATGGGAAAATAGATAATGGAATAAAAAATAAACTTAATAAACTATCTGAAATAATAGAAATATTTGTATTGACAGCTGATACTTTTGGTACTGTGAGAGAGTATTTAAAGGATACAAATGTAAAATTACATATTATATCTAAAGAAAATGGGACACAGGATAAAGTAGATTTTATTAAAAATTTAGGCTTAGAAAATTGTGTTGCAGTTGGTAATGGGAATAATGATAGCCTTATGTTAAAAGAAGCAGGGTTAGGGATATGTATATTAGGAAAAGAGGGTTGTGCAACTAATACTTTATTAAATAGTGACTTAGTTATTAAGAGTATAGAAGATTGTATTGAATTATTTTTTAATACTGATAGACTAAAGGCAAGCTTAAGGGGATAAATAATGTGACAGATTTAAATGAAAAGTTATAAAAAATTAAATCTAAAATAAATAATAATTAAATAGAAATTATGATAAAAAGAATTAATAAGAATTGAAAAGAGTAGAATCTGAATATAACAGAATAAAAAAGATAGAATAAAGTTTATAGAGGATGTATAAATAGTGGGGAGAAAACCCCACTATTTTTTATTAATGCGACATACTTAACAAAAAATAATAAAAATAGTATAACACATTTAAAAAATATGCTATAATATATAACGTAAAATAAAATTCAGTGAGGGGGAATAAATGAATGGAAAAATATAAATACATTAAATGGTTCAATGAAATAGGTAAAGAGGATATACCAGTAGTAGGTGGTAAAGGAGCAAATCTAGGTGAATTAACAATAAGAGGGGTTAATGTACCACCTGGATTTTGTGTTACAGCGTCTGCTTACAGGGATTTTGTTAAGGAAACAAAATTAGAAGACAAAATAATAGAAGTATTAAAAACTATAAATGTAGATAAGGCTGAGGATTTACAGCCTAAGAGTTTTGAAATAAGAAGTTTAATTATGAAATCTGACATACCAATTAATATAAAGGAAGAGTTAAAAAGAGCGTACGAAGAGTTTAGCCAAAGACTAGAGCTAGATAATCTCCACGTAGCTGTAAGAAGTTCAGCAACTGCAGAGGATTTACCGGAAGCGTCATTTGCTGGACAGCAAGATACTTATTTGCACATAAGTGGTGTAGACGAAGTAATTAAGCATATAAAGAAATGTTGGGCTTCATTATGGACAGCAAGGGCTATTTACTATAGAGAAAATCAAGGATTTGAGCATAATGATGTAAACTTAAGTGTAGTAGTTCAGAAGATGGTTAATAGCAAGGTAGCGGGAGTAATGTTTACAGCTAATCCAATTACGAATGATACTACAGAAATAATGATAAATGCAAGCTGGGGACTAGGTGAAGCAGTTGTATCAGGTATTGTGACTCCAGATGAATATATAGTAAGTAAAGATAACTCTACAATTAAAGAAAAGAATATAGCTGAAAAGAATACTATGATTATAAAAAATAGAAATGATGTCGGAACATTAGAAGTAAAAGTTGCAGAATATTTAGGAATGGATAAAGTTAATAACCAGTGTTTAAGTAATGATGAAATAATAAATTTAACACAAAACGCTATTTCAATAGAAAGATTATATAATTCACCACAAGATATAGAGTGGGCATTAGATGCAGACACAGACCAGTTATATATATTACAATCAAGACCAATTACTACACTAAAGGGGGAAAAAGAAGAAATGAGTGAAAATAAGGAAGAAAAACTAGAAACACTAGTGAGAGGATTAGCGGCAGCACCTGGAATTAACAGTGGAAAAGTTATTAAAATAAAAAATATCGATGAGATTTCTAGAGTTAAAGAAGGAGATGTATTAGTAACAGTAATGACTAATCCAGACATGGTTCCAGCAATGAGAAAGGCTGCTGCAGTTGTTACAGATGAAGGTGGAAGAACATGTCATGCTGCTATAGTGTCAAGAGAATTAGGAATTCCATGTATAGTAGGTGCAAAAAAAGCTACTGAAGTATTGAAGGATGAAATGATAGTAACAGTTGATGCTACAAGAGGGGTAGTATATAAAGGGAAGGTGTTGCAAGAAGAGCAAAATAAAGAGGATACTGCTTCAATGAATAATACTGTAGGAATTAGTGACGAGCTTATGAACCAGCTAGCTCCAATTACAGGAACTAAAATATACATGAACTTGGGAGAACCTTCAATCATAAGTAAATACAAAAACCTTCCATTTGATGGTATCGGTTTAATGAGAACAGAGTTTATATTTAGTAATTTAGTAGGAGCACATCCTATGTACTTGCTTAAGAAAGGTGAAGAAAAATTATTTATAGAAAAAATGGCAGAGGGAATTACTAAGGTAGCTCAAGAGATATATCCAAAGCCTATAGTCGTGAGATTAAGTGACTTTAGGACTAATGAATTTAGGGGATTAAAAGGTGGAGAAGAAGTTGAGCCAATAGAAAACAATCCTATGATAGGTTGGAGAGGTGTATCAAGATATATTTCATCAGAGTATGAAGAAGGATTTAGACTTGAATGTAGAGCGATTAAAAAAGTAAGGGAAGAATACGGACTTATTAATGTTTGGGTTATGTTACCATTTGTAAGAACAACTTGGGAATTAGAAAAAGTTAAGAAAATAATGGAGTCAGAAGGATTATATCAAAGTAATAACTTTAAATTATGGATTATGGCAGAAGTACCATCTGTAATATTCCAAGCTGAAGAGTTTGCTCAATTGGTAGATGGCTTTAGTATAGGTAGTAATGATTTAACACAACTTATACTAGGTGCAGATAGAGACTCAGGAATACTAAATAGTATGGGATATTTCGATGAGAGAAATCCAGCTGTTAAAAAAGCAATAAAAACATTAATAGATGCGGCACATAAACATGGGAAAACAGTATCAATATGTGGTCAAGGTCCATCGTTATATCCTGAATTTGCAGAGTTTTTAGTTGAGCAGGGAATAGATAGTATGAGTATAAATCCAGATACTGTAGCTTATACAAGAAGATTAGTAGCTCATGTTGAGCAAAAGCTAATATTAAAAAAGCTTAGAGAAATATATTGGTAAAAATTATTTGTAGTGAGTGGTCACTTTTGGCCACTCTTTTTTTGTATATTATAAAATAATATAGTTAATATTAAATTTGTAAATAGAAATTACATAGTATTACTTTAAAGTGAATTTAAAATTCTGAACAAACTTTAAAAAATAAAGAAAATTATAAAAAGAATATTGACATAGCTCGACAGTAAATGATAGAATACTGTTACATTACCTTAATTTAATTATTAATTTTATGTAACAAATATACAGAGAGGAGTGGTTCTCATCGAAAGGGATAGTTTTGCATCAAAATTAGGTATTATTGCAGCAGCAGCAGGTTCGGCGATAGGTCTAGGAAACATATGGAAATTCCCATATATTGTCGGAGAAAATGGGGGAGGAGCATTTTTAATAGTTTACTTATTTTGTATCGCAATTATAGGGCTTCCGGTAATGTTATCTGAGTTTCTTATAGGTAGAAAAGCACAGAAAAATGCAATTGGAGCTTTTAAAAGCATTAAACCAGGCTCACCATGGTATCTTACAGGAATAGCAGGTGTTGCATCAGCATTTATTATTTTATCATTTTACTCAGTAGTTGCAGGTTGGGTTTTTTCTTATATATCAAGATCTGTGACAGGAACGTTAATTAAAGTTGCTCCAGACCAATTAGGAGGTTATTTTGATGGACTTATAAGTGGTGTTGTAGAGCCTATATTTTGGCAATTTATAGTTATGTTTTTAACTGCATTCATAATAGTTAGAGGTATTAAAGAGGGAATTGAAAAGTATAGTAAGATTTTAATGCCAATACTATTAGGACTTTTAGTAGTTCTAATGATACGTTCTGTAACATTAGAAGGAGCAAGTAAAGGGTTAGAATTTTTATTTAAACCTGATTTTAGTTCATTGAAAGCTACCGGAGTATTAGAAGCATTAGGTCATGCCTTTTTCTCATTAAGCTTAGGTATGGGTACCATGATAACATATGGTAGTTATATAAAGAAAGATGAAAATTTAGGCACAACTGCTTTACAAGTAACAATTGCTGATACAGCTATAGCATTAATGGCAGGAATAGTTATATTCCCCGCAGTATTTGCGTACGGATTTCCAACTGATTCAGGACCTTCACTGATATTTATTACATTACCAGCAGTATTTCAATCTATGCCATTAGGAGGATTTTTCCAAGCTTTATTTTTTATATTAGTAGGTATTGCTTCACTGACTTCTACAATTTCAATATTAGAGGTTGTAGTTGCATTCTTTACAGAAGAGTTTAATATACCTAGAAAGAAAGCTACTATATTAATTGCAGGAATTATTTTTATAATAGGAATACCTAGTGCACTATCATTTGGAGCATTGAGTGAGTTTAAAATATTTGGAAAGACATATTTTGATATATTTGATTTTACAGCTTCAAATGTATTACTACCTTTAGGTGGATTATTAATTTCCCTATTTGTAGGTTGGGCATGGGGTATTAAACAAGCCCTTAAAGAAGCTACAAATGAAGGAACAGTTAGACTTCCATTGTCGGGAGCATATGGATTTATCACTAAATATTTAGCTCCTGTAGGAATATCTATAATATTGCTTTATGCAACTGGAATTTTAAGTAGAATAATAGAATTATAAATATTCAAATGTATATGACAATGTTATTTGAGTTATAATAAGGATAAAATTCCTAGGAGGATTTATTTTATGGAGTTTAAAAATAGACTGAATGAGGTGCCTTTAGCAGACCTTAATGACAAAGAACTAGATGATATAAAAAAATTAGAGGAAAAATTTAATGATAAGTATTATTTAATAGCTTTTAAAAAGCAAGATTTTAAGTAAACAATAAAACGGTCCCTATGGGCCGTTTTTTATTTTGATACAATTGACAGAAAATTTTTGATTCTATATAATGGAAATACTAGAAAGGTTATCGATTTTAGCATATGTAGGAGGGATATAATGAAAAAAGGATATATTCATGTATATACTGGCAATGGAAAAGGAAAGACTACAGCAGCTTTAGGGTTATCTGTTAGAGCTGTATGTGCAGGAAAGAAAGTATATTTTGCTCAGTTTGTGAAGGGAATGAAGTATAGTGAAATAGAAGCAATGAATTATTTGCCAAGTTTTGAGATACATCAGTTCGGTAGAAATTGCTTTATATATAATGACCCTACACAGGAAGATATAGATGCCGCTCAGAATGGTCTTAAAACATGCCAGAAGATTTTAAAAGAGGGTCAATATGATATAGTGGTATTAGATGAGATTAATATAGCGATGTATTATAACCTCTTTGAAATAGAAGAAGTACTAGATATGATTAGAAATAGAGCAGAGCATGTAGAGGTTATAATTACTGGTAGATATGCCCCTGATGAAATAATAGAAGAAGCGGATTTAGTAACTGAAATGAAGGAGATAAAACATTATTATCAGCATGGGGTATTGGCTAGAGAAGGAATAGAGAAGTAGGTTAAATTATGATTTAGTGTGGAGGGGTTTGTTTGGGAGAGAATTTTTTTAGTACGATATACGATAATCCAATCATATCAGCAGTAAATGACGTATATGCATTAGATAAAGCTATAAAATCACCTTGTAAGATTATTTTTTTATTGGCAGGTAGTATATTTAATCTTAAACAAATAGTGAAGAAAGCAAGAGATAATGAGATGCAAATATATGTACATATTGATTTAATAGACGGATTTTCTAAAGATATGGTAGCATTAAGATATATTAATGAAAATATTAAACCAGACGGTATAATAACGACTAAAAGTAATTTAATAAAAATAGCTAAAGATATGAATTTGTTTGCAATACAAAGATTATTTATATTAGATTCACTATCTCTTGAAACTGGAAAAAAATCTATACGAGCAACAAAACCTGATGCGGTGGAAATTTTGCCAGGTATTATGCCTAAAATTATAAAAGAAATTCATAGAGAAACTAGAATACCTATAATTGCTGGAGGATTAATAAAGGATAAAGAAGATGTGATAAATAGTATAAAAAGTGGTGCTATAGGTATATCAACTAGTAAAGAGAACATATGGTATTTATAGATAAAAGATAAGGGGGAGTTTGTATTGATAAATAAATATATTTTAGCCTTCGACCAAGGAACTACTAGTTCAAGGGCAATATTATTTGACAGTAAAGCTAGAGTTGTTGGTGTTGCACAAAAGGAGTTTAAACAGATTTATCCAAAGGCAGGTTGGGTAGAGCATGACCCACTAGAAATATGGAACACACAGGTAACTGTGGCAAAGGAAATTTTAAAAAAAACTAATACAAAACCAGAACAAATAGCTGCTATAGGTATTACAAATCAAAGAGAAACTACTGTAGTTTGGGACAAGAATACAGGTAAACCTATATGTAATGCAATTGTTTGGCAGTGTAGAAGGACAGCAGATATATGCTCTGAGCTGAATAGAAAAGGTTTTCAGAAATATATAAAAGAAAACACAGGACTTATAATAGATGCGTATTTTTCTGCAACAAAGGTAAAATGGATACTTGATAATATTGAAGGTGCAAGAGAAAAGGCTAATCGAGGAGAATTATTATTTGGAACTATAGATACATGGTTAATCTGGAATCTTACAAAGGGAAAACTCCATATAACTGATTATTCAAATGCTTCAAGAACTATGATGTATAATATTAAAAAATTACAATGGGATGAAAATATATTAGAAGAGCTGGATATACCTTATGCAATGTTACCTAAAGTAAGACAATCAAGTGAAGTGTATGGAGTAACAGATAGAGATATATTTGATGGTGTTGAGATTCCTATAGCAGGTATAGCAGGTGACCAGCAAGCAGCTTTATTTGGGCAAGCATGCTTTGAAGTGGGAACTGCAAAAAATACATATGGAACAGGTTGTTTTTTATTAATGAATACAGGAGAAAATATAGTAAAGACTGATAATGGACTATTAACTACTATAGCATGGGGAATAAATGGAAAGGTTGAATATGCATTAGAAGGTAGCATATTTATGGCTGGTGCTATTGTGCAGTGGTTAAGAGATGAATTACAACTTATAGAGGATGTTAAAGAAAGCGAGCATCTTGCTACTAAGGTAGAAGACAATAATGGTGTATATTTAGTACCAGCTTTTGTTGGTTTAGGTGCTCCTTATTGGGATATGTATGCTAGAGGGACTATAATGGGTCTTACAAGGGGAGCTAATAAAGCTCACATAGTTAGAGCTGCATTAGAAGCAATAGCTTATCAAACTAGAGATGTATTAGATACTATGCAACAAGATGCTAAAACTGAGCTTAAATTTTTAAAAGTTGACGGTGGTGCTGTATCTAATAATTTTCTTATGCAATTTCAATCGGATATATTAAATGTTCCTGTATATAGACCAAAGGTTACTGAAACAACGGCTCTTGGTGCTGCTTATTTATCTGGATTAGCAGTTGGTTATTGGAACAACAAGAAAGATATCGTTAACAACTGGAGTATAGACAGGGTGTTTAGACCTAACATTGACGAAGAGGTTAAGCAAAAACTGTATAAAGGATGGAAAAGAGCAGTTAACAGAGCAATGAATTGGGAAACTGAGAGGGACTAAAAAATAAGTCCCTCAAATTTATTGTATGTTTGTTTTAATCATATCATAGACTTCTTCAGGTGTTTTACCTTCGGCCTCAATAATAGGTGTGTTAGGTAAATTATTAGATGACATAGGTGTGTTAGCTAGGCTAGAAATTACAATAGCATCATATACATTTGATTGTATATTATTTAGGTTTTTATTTTGGTATAACTTGTGCACATCATAACCTGAATTTTTAAGGAAATCTATATGTGAATTAAGAGTATTTTCAACAACTATTTTATTATTCAAAATATCACCTCCGTTTACATTATTATTTTATCCATTTACATTAATATTATTTTTATAGAGTTAGAATATTTTACTAACTATAAATCAATAAGCAATATTAACAGAGGATGTTGAACTAGCATATTTTGTAGTAGAGGCTATAATGGAGGATGATATTTTATGGTAACAGTTGAAAAAATCAAGAAAAAGGAATTAAATTCATTATCAAAATTATATAGTCAATTAGTAAATGAAGAAAGCATTATGAGTAATATGATTAAAGCTTTTAATAGCATAGAGAATAATCCAAATTATTATCTGATGGGAGTAAAACTAAATCAAAAACTGATAGGAAGCGCAATGGCAATAATTTGTTATGATTTAGTTAGAGAATGTAGACCATTTATGGTAATTGAAAATGTAATTATAGATAAAAATTATAGAGGAAATGGCTATGGAGGTACTTTAATAAATAAAATAGAAGATATAGCTAAAAAGAAAAATTGTCACTATATAATGTTACTTTCCAACAAAAACAGGGCTAAATCCCATAAATTTTACTCAAAACATGGATATAACTGTGATAATATAGGGTTTAAGAAATATTTATAAAAACTATACTTAAGAAAGATAAGGAGGACCGTGATGAAGGATAGTTCTATTGAGCTAATCTATAAAGATACACAAATTAAAGTCTTACAAGATGATATTACTAAACAAGATACAGAAGCCATAGTAAATGCAGCTAATTCCAGTTTAATGGGTGGTGGCGGTGTGGATGGTGCTATCCATAGAGCCGGAGGACCACAAATACTAGAGGAGTGTAAAGAGATTAGAAAGACAAAGGGGAAATGTCCAACAGGTGAAGCAGTTATAACATCTGGTGGAAATTTAAGAGCCAAATATGTAATACACACAGTTGGACCAATATGGCACGGTGGTGATAATAATGAACCACAATTACTTAAAAATGCTTATAAAAATAGTTTAATACTAGCTTATAATAATAATATTAATAGTATTTCATTTCCATCTATTAGTACTGGAGCTTATAGATATCCAATAGAGAAGGCTAGTGATATAGCATTAACAGCTGTAAAAGAAATTTTAGATAAACATTCTTTTAAAGAAATTAGGTTTATTTTATTTTCAAAAAATGATTTTGATATATATAAAAGAAAGATAAATCACATTTTGAAATAAATAGCAAAAAATAGATATCCATCAATAAAGTGGATATCTATTTTTTTTATATTTTAATAGTATGTGAGTAAAAATATTAAAGGACAAAAAAATAAAAAACAAATGAAAGGAGACTGATTATGACTGTTCAAAGTAAACTTAATTTATCACAACTTAATCAGATGGAATTACAAAACTTAAGAGAAATTATTAGTGGTCACCAAACAATGATTTCAAAACTTAATAGCTATGCACAAAGCTGTCAGGATCCACAAATCAAGAGAATGTTCCAGCAAGGAGCACAATCTGCTCAAACTACTGTACAAAATTTAACTCAATCATTATAAGAGGAGGGTATTTAATATGATGCAAGAAAAAGATATGGTAAGTGATGTTTTATCAATGACTAAGGCTAGTATGGCTGATTATACAAAAGCAATTGGCTGTACATCAAATCAAGAGTTAAGACGTGTATATCAGCAATTAAGAGATGAAGCTGAAAAATTCCAATATGAATTAGGAAAAATAGCTACACAAAAAGGTTACTATACATCACCTCAAAATGCTACTCAACAAGATAGACAACAACTTAAATCACAATTAAGTCAAGGAATGAATCAAACTACAACAAATCAAGGTACAAATCGAGGAATGAGAAGCTAATATTGTATTAGATATATCAGGGACCCTTTGAGGGTCTCTTAATTTTTTTTGAAAAATTATAAAAATATTTAGAGATACTAAATAAAAGCAGTAAAATTATGATATAATTATTCTAAAATGTATTTAAATTTAGAAAATTTTTGAACTAAAAAAGGTGGGATTATAATGGGGATTAAAGAAGAATTGAAGACGTATGTAGGACTTCCTAAAAGTATATACGTTTTATTTTTTGCAAGAATAATTAATAGTATGGGGGCATTTGTTTTTCCTTTCTTGACCTTTTTTTTAACAGAGAATTTAGGTATGGGAGAAGAAATAGCTGGTAAATTTGTATTTATGTCAGCTATGTCATACGTTCCTGGCTCAATTATTGGTGGTAAGTTATCGGACCATATTGGACGAAAGAAAATTATAATATTCTTTCAAGCATTAGCTGCTATTTGTTTTATTCCTTGTGCTTTTCTTGGAAATTCAATTGTAGTACCATGGCTTTTAATTTTGGCAGGTGTATTTGGTGGAGCTGCTCAGCCTGCATATAGTGCTATGATGGCAGACTTAACTAATACTGATAATAGGAAACCAGCTTTTTCGTTATTATATTTAGGAATAAATATTGGATTTGCAGTAGGTCCATTGATTGCAGGGATTCTATATAATAACTATATAGAGTGGATATTTTTAGGAGATGCTGCAACCACATTTATTTCATTAATACTAATTATGATTTATGTACATGAATCACTTCCAACTGAAGATGAAATTGAACAGAGTAAAGAATTAGATACTAATGAAAGAGCAGAGGAAGGTAATTTATTCGAAGTATTATTAAAAAGACCTCAGCTTCTTGCGTTCGCACTTGTATCTACTATTTATTCCTTTGTATATGCTCAACATTCCTTTGCTTTAGCTATACAGGTAAAGGATATATTTGGTATGGATAAAGGTACTGTATTTTTTGGTATGTTAGGTACTACAAATGCTTTAGTGGTTGTTGTAATGACATTGTTTTTAACAAGTTTGACAAAGAAATTAAAGCCAATATTAAATATTTCAATAGCAGGAATTTTAAATGCTATAGGATTTGGCATTATATATTATATAGCAGAATTCCCTATGTTTGTATTTTCTACAATTGTATGGACAATGGGGGAAATACTTAATGTTACAAATTCTGGAGTATATATAGCTAATCATGCTCCAATGACCCATAGAGGAAGATTTAATACAATATTATCAATTATAACAGGAGCAGGGTTTGCTCTAAGTCCGGTAATAATGGGGTCTTTTATCGAAAATCATGGTGTAAGGCAAGTTTGGCCATTGGTATTTGTGCTTTCAATGGGCGCTGCAGTATTGATGTATATTTTGTATAGAGTAGAAAAATCACAAGAACAGAAAAAAGATTGTATTAAATTATAGAAAAAGGCTATTGAATTTTTTCAATAGCCTTTTAGCTACTTTAGTCTGTTTTTTTATTTCTTCTCTTAGCAATGGAATCAATTAAAATTGCAATTGCTCCATCACCTGTAACATTAGTAGCTGTTCCAAAGCTATCTTGAGCAAAATGAAGTGCAATCATTAGACCTTGTTGTGGTTGAGTAAACATAAGCATATCCTTTAATAATCCTAATGCAGCGTATACTCCACCACCTGGGATACCAGGTGCGGCAACCATAGTAATACCTAATAGTAGTATAAATGGTAGCATTGTTGCAAAAGTTGGAGTTTGACCTGATATTAGCATTACGCCCATTGAAGCAAGAACTAATGTAATAGTATCACCTGCTAGGTGTATAGTTGCTCCTAAAGGTATAACAAAGTCTATGATATCTTCTGATACCTCATTTTTACGAGCACTTTGTAGTGTAACTGGGATAGTTGCCGCTGAAGATTGAGTACCTAGTGCTGTGAAGTATGCAGGTAACATGTTTTTTATCGCTCTAAGTGGATTTTTACCACTAAATATACCAGCAATAATATATTGAACTAGTATATAACTAAGTTGTAAAGTAATGATTAGTATGAATACTGATGAAAAGGCTTTTAGTGTTCTAAAAATTTCACCTGCTGTTGTTAGCTTAGCAAAGATACCTGCAATATGAAATGGTATTAAAGGTATTAAAACATATTTTACAACTAATTCAACTACATTTTGAAAATCTCTCAATGCCTTAAATAAAGTATCACCTTTTATATAAGCCATACCGAGTCCTAATACAAATGCAGTTACTAAAGCAGTCATTACACCCATCATAGCAGGAATATCTATTGAAAAATATGGGGATAAATCGGGACCTCCTTTTTCAACTAATTCTGCAGCCTTAATTACATTAGGTAATATTTGCGAACCTATAAAGAATGCTAAAATTCCAGCAATAATTGCGGAAAAATAAGCTATTGCTGCTGTTAATCCTAATAATTTTCCTGCACCTTTTCCCAAATCAGCAATACCAGGAG
>NZ_ARZA01000047.1 GCF_000387765.1 Caldisalinibacter kiritimatiensis | reverse complement strand
GATTTTTATTTTTTACTATATAATATCCTAAAGGTTTTAATTTATCTAATATAGCACCTGTTTCTTCATAAGCTTCTCTTATAGCACATTCCTCAGGTGTTTCTTCTTTCTCTCTAATTCCTGCTGGTATTTCCCAACCTTGTCTTTTAAGATGATAAGACATTACAAAGTTTCCCTTATAAAATGGGAATACAAGACTACTATCACTATCAGACAAACTATTAACTGCATCTTGAGTAAAATTAATTTCTATATCACCATTTGTTCCTTTAATATTATAAATTAATTTCATAAACATCACCTTCTATTTAAGATTTTGTCCCTACAATAAATTATGTGAATTTACAAAAAGTGTAACTAATTACTTCTAAGTATATTTGTATCTATTTTTATTTTATCATACTTTTCTGAATATTTTATATATTTTAAAAGATTCCCTAAAAATTTAGGGAATCTTTTAAAATATACTTAAATTGAATTCTTTAGATAAATCCCTTAATATACCATATCCTCCTACCGAGTTACCCTTTTCATCTAAAGCTGGTCCAAAAACTCCTATTCCCATTTTATGTGGCACAACTGCCATTATTCCTCCACCTACACCACTTTTAGCTGGTACACCTACTTTAATAGCAAACTCCCCTGATGCGTTATACATACCACAGGTAACCATAAAAGTTTTCACAGTTCTTGCTATATGTTCTGAAGTAATTTGCTCTCCTGTATCAGGGATTATACCTCTATTAGCAAGAAATAAACCTATATTAGCTATATCCACACAGTCTACTTCAATAGAGCATTGTTTAAAATAAACATCTAAAACCTCTTCTACATCCTCTTCAATAATTCCTACATCTTTCATAAAATACGCCATTGCTCTATTCCTATCTCCTGTTCGTTTTTCTGATAAATATACTTCTTCATTAATATCTAATTTATCATTCCTTGATATTTTTCTAAACAAACTTAACAACCTACCAAACTTCTCCTCTGAATTCTTTCCTTTTATTAATGACGCTATTGCTATTGCACCTGCATTAATCATTGGATTTAATGGTTTTGAAGGAACCATAGTTTCTAGTTTTATAATAGAATTAAAAGCATCTCCTGTAGGCTCCATACCTACCTTTTCAAAAACCTTTTCCTCTCCGTTATCCATTAAAGCAAGCATAAGTGAAATAGTTTTAGATATACTCTGTAAAGTAAACTTCTTATTATAATCACCTGAATAATATAGATTTCCTTTACTATCTTTAACAGCTACACCTAAATAATCAGGATTAACTTTAGATAAAGCAGGTATATAATCAGCTACTTTCCCTTTTTTAGTTAACTCACTATTCTTTTTAACAATATTATCTATTAATTCTTGCATATGTATCAACTCCTAATCTTATGCTTTATTTCTAAATCTTCTACTATCATTCAACTCAATTATACAACATAAGAAAAGGTTTATCACGTTATATTTTATTCTCCTCTAAAGCAACTTCCGCCTATAAACTCTCTAATAATAGATGTTTTAGGTATATCTGATTCATAATTAGCCGATTTAAAGTAGCTTAAAAATTTTAACAATCTTTTACTTTCTGAATAATATTCATTTGTTCTATCTATCTCCTTTAATAAAGGCTCTGCATATTTCTTCAATATTGCCAACTCATATACTAATGCTGAGTTAAACATAACATCAGCTTCTTCTTGGAACGGAAAAATATTCTTTTCTTCACCTCTTCTAACAGAAGACCAAAGCTGTAATGTTTTTAGTGCATTATTCCCTCTATACTTAGCATCTCTAACTATTCTTCTTATAAGTCTAGTATCGGTAGTTGGAATTCGATTATGACTATCTATATTTAGTTGAGTAAGAGCACTTACATATATTTTAAACTTATTTTTATGGGGTATTAATGAGGTTAATTTTTCATTTAGTCCATGAATTCCTTCTATAAGTATAGGCTGGTCTTTATCTATCTGTACTTTATTACCCATATATTCACGTTTACCTGTTAAAAAATTATATATAGGTAATTCTACACTTTCTCCTTTCATTAAGTTTATCAAATCTTCATTAAATTGCTTTATATCTATAGCTTCTAAAGATTCAAAATCATAATCCCCATTTTCATCTCTAGGTGTATCCTCTCTATTTACAAAATAGTTGTCCAAAGATATAGAGATAGGTCTTTTACCATTTACCTTTAGTTGAATAGAAAGCCTCTCTGTAAAAGTAGTCTTGCCTGATGATGACGGTCCTGCTATTAAAACAACTCTTTTATCATTATCTTCAGATATTTTATCTGCAATATATGCTATCTTTTTCTCATGTAACGCTTCTGATATTCTTATAATTTCTTCAAAAGAACCATCTCTAATTTTATCATTTAAAGAAGCTACATCTCCTACTTCTAATATGTCTCCCCATTCTTCACTTTCTTTAAAAATTTTAGCTAATTTATTATGTGCCTCAAATTTAGGTAGCATAAAGTTACTCTGTTTTCTTGGAAATCTAATAATAATACCTGGTTCATAATATTTTAATGCAAATTTTTTAATATATCCTGTTGAAGGTGCTAGGTATCCATAAAATGTATCATAGTATCCATCTAAATTATATACATGTATATAGTCCTTTTCTCTATATTTTAAAAGTCTTAACTTATCTTCCATTCCCTGTCCTTGAAAAATTTCTTTTGCTTTATCAATGCTTATTTTTTCCCTTTTAATATCAATATCAGCATCTATAATCTCTTGCATTCTCTTTTCAATTGCTATTACTTCATCTTTGTTTAGTTTTTGTTGTTTATGTATTTCACTATATAGTCCCTTACTTAATGAGTGTTCTATTGTTACTTTATGGTCTTGAAATAAATCATTGCAGGCTTTTATGTAAATATAACTTAACGTTCTTATATATATCCTTAGGCCATCTTTATCAGTTATATCGATAAACTCTATAACACTATCCTTATCTATTCAGTAATCTAAATGCTTTATTTCATTATTTATTTTAGCACCCAGAAAATCTTTATGGGACTTCTCATTAACTTTTTTTATTACATTTTTTAACTTTTCACCTTTTTTAACCTCTACTTCACCCATACCCACTATATTCAAATTTATTGTCTCAACAATCTTACTCAATTTACATCTCCCCCCAATTGTTATTTGAGTAATAATACTAATTATTAAATATATAAGCGAATTCATTTTCAGAATTTAACTAAATTTTAGACTATTATATATAAGTATATAGCATTAAATTCTTTTTTTCCATAGGTTAATAAAAACTTTTATCTTATAATATAAGTATAAAAATGGAACGGAGAACTTTACCCCGTTCCATCAAGAACCAATTTATTACCTCAATTGATTGCTAGGCTCTGATATACTAGATAATGCATCTCCTGCTTCATTTATATAAATATCTCTTACTGCTAAGTCTCCTATTGAAACTATACCTACTAGTCTTCCATTTTCAACAACTGGTAATCTTCTAATTTGATTTTGAGCCATTATTTCTGCTGCTTCATGTATATCAGTATCTGGACTTACTGAAACCAAACCTGAAGACATAATATTTCCCACTTGCTCATTTACATCTTTTCCCTGTGATACATTTCTTAAAACAATGTCTCTATCAGTTACAATACCTACAGGTGTATTAGAACCATCACATACTGGCATTGAACCAACATTTAGTGACTTCATTTGATTAGCTACTTCTCTAATAGAACTATCTGTTCTTACTGATGTAACATTAGTTGTCATTATATCTCTTATTTTCAAAATATTCACCCTCCTTATTGTTATTCATATTTAGGATATGTAATTTTTAATTTTTTAAACGTCTTTAATTTAGACAAAATAAAAAGTGGCAAATAATGCCACTATAACTTATGTTCTATATTTAGTTAATAGTCATTTACTTAATCTACAATATATTAATAAAAATAAGCGAATACCTTATAGTAATTTGGTTAAAAAAATCATATATTTAATTTAAAAGTTTTATTAACTTCATCAAAACCCATTTTTTTATAAAAATTAATTGCTCTTATGTTTTGAGAATTTACATTTAGCCTAACATCATAAATCCTTTTTGATTTTAACCAATTTCTTACCTCTTTCATAAAACTTTCCGCTAATCCACTTCCTCTATACTCTTCATCAATATATATATCACTAATGTAACCTGTAACCTTTCTTTGAAAAATAGACGAAATTGTTTTTATCTCTACTCTAACAAATCCTATATATTTTCCTTTATCTTTAGCAATTAATATTAATCTATCAGCTCTATCAAAATCATCATTATATAAACTAATTAACACTTCTCTCCAATTTTGTGAAGGCTCCATATAGTCTTCAAATCTCATATGATAGTCTGATAATCTTTTCCACATATCTAATAAATAAAATATATCATTTCGTGTTGCTCTATATATATACAATAGTCTGCCCCCCTAGATACTATATACATAATATCCATACCCCTATATATACTATTCTATTATAACATTTTTGTTCTAACTTAAAAAACATCATTTACTATATTATGTAATATTTTCGGCATGTCAGCTTTAAATTCCTTGTTGTTTAAATATTTAAATTCCTGTGGTAGGCCTTTAAATACTATTTTATAAGCATGCAAAAATTGACTAGATAGTTTGTACTGGTCTTTAAATAATTCATTAATCTTTTCATTTCCATATTTATAATCTCCAATAATAGGATAACCTATAGAAGCTAAATGTGCTCTAATCTGATGTGTTCTACCTGTTATCAAATCGATTTCTAACAAAGTAAAATCATTATTGTTTTTTATAACATTAATTGATGTATGTATTTTTTTAGCTCCTTTTATTTTCTTATTAATAATTTTTACCCTATTAGCATATCTATCTTTTATTAAATATCCTTGTATCTCTTTATTTTGATTTAATTTATTTTTTACTAAAGTTATATAATATTTCTTTAATCCTCCCTTTCTTATTACTTCATTCATTATTTGAAGTGATTTATAATTCTTAGCACCAATTATGATTCCGCTTGTATTTCTATCAAGTCTATTGCAAATAGCTGGTACGAATGTCTTTTCCTTTTCTGGGTCATATTCACCTTTTTTATGAAGATAACTTATCAATTGCTTCACTATAGTATTTTTATTTTCGTTACTACTAGAATGCGAAAGTATTCCTTTAGGCTTATTTATTAATATAATATTTTCATCTTCATATACAATATCAAAGCTAACAGGTACTTCAACAATTTCATTTTTACCTTTGAATTTCGTTATAGTTTCTTCAGCTAAATATAATTGTAACTTATCTCCTTCTTTTATTATATCCTTTGGCTTAGCCTTTTTCCCATTTAACTTAATTCTTTTCTTTCTTAACATCTTAAATATAAACCCCATAGATGCTTCTTTAAAATACTTTTTTAAAAATTTATCTATTCTTTGATTAGCCTCGTTTTTATTGATTAAGATTTCTTTCAAATTTACCACCATTCCTTTATTCCTTAGTTATATTTTTATCCTACATATTATACAACAAAACTTTAGCTACTATCAAAATACAGAAACATTAATAATAGTAAATTATATACTTCATATGAAGATTTATTTTGTTGAAATGGTATAATATATTATGGTATTATTAGTTTAGATGGAATTGTTTAGGTAACATAATTTGCTTTTTTAGATATCAACTGACTTTAATTTTATTATATACTTATTCTGTCACAAAATAATACTAGGGGTGAAGAGTTTGAAAAAATTTTCGGAAAGTATGAAAGATTTTATATATGATATTAGCGATTTTATATTGATATTGATAATTATTGTAACTATGTTTGGAGTTATAGCTTGGAGACTAGATATTTTATTTGCTAATGAAATAGACAAGCCCATTATTGCAAATAATGATAATATACAACAATCTAACAATGAACCAAATCTAAATCAAAATTCCGAGCCTGACAATGATATTAGTACAGAAAACAATGTACATAATATCGATAACGATTCAAATATAAACGATACTGAAAATACAACTTCAGAAACAGACCAATCACAAGCTCAAGAAAATGAAGAACAATCTACTGAAGCTCAAGATGTAATTAAAACTACAATAGATGCTAGAGAAGAAACTAATAAAGTGATTACTGTAGTTATTCCAAAGGGAGCATTACCTAATAAAATAGCTGATATCCTATTAGATAATGATCTTATTGACAGTAAAAAAGAATTTTTAAATAAAGCCCAAGAACTAGAACTTGATACAAAATTACAATCTGGTGAGTTTAAAATAAAAGAAAGCAGTTCACTAGAGTCAATAATAAAAATAATAGCACGAAAAAAATAGGAGCTTAGATGCTCCTTTTTTCGTACTTGATATTAATACTTTTCGTTTATATAATCATCAATAAGTGAAGTTCTAATTCCCTCTTTAAATAGTCCTTCTTTTTTTAAAACATTTAATAACCATACACTCTTTGAATGGAATATTGCATACTCATAATCTTTTAATACAATTTCATATAATTTATTCATTAATTTTTTTGACTTTACCTTTATATAGTAAGCTTCAACGTTTTCATAATTCAAATGTTTTAACAATCTAAAAGTTGATTTATCCTTTTCATTATAATAATATTTACACTCGTCTAAATATAATCTATAATAACTTAAATGTTTACGCTGCTTTTTTATATCCATTGCCATCATATAATAATATTTTGCTAACATATTATAATACTGATAATTATATATTCCCTTTTCAAAACTATCAATTCTATCAAAAGGTTTTAATTTCATTTTTTGTATATAGTCAAAATTCAACTGTAGAAACTCTCTTTTATTGATATCTCCATTTTTAAACTGCATTATAAGAAAATCTCTATTCATAAAAAAACTATCAAAAATATTTTCATTCTTAGTATAAACCAATATAAACACCCTATCTAACTACAAAATTAATCTATAATAATTTTATTATAACATATTTTATATCCTATTTAATTTAAAAACATTTAGTTATTATCTTTTCTTTAGAACTAATTATTTAAAAATAAAAGATATTCAAGTTTTACTCTAATTATATAATACTTTTAATAAAATTTACAACAATATATTGCTTAACTTCTTATACTTGCGGGTTACTACACTTATTTTTATGAGTTTAATAATAATTATTGTTTTCTTGCAAATAATACACTATGGAGGTGATAAAATGAAATCTAAAAAATTTACAGTAAATAATATTGAAGGTGAAAATGACATTAATTACATAAGAAACACATTATCAAGTATGAAAGGTGTAAACGCAGTAAGAGTAGATACAGTTGCTAATACTGTTACTGTTGACTATGATGAAAATGCTGTATCAGCAAATCAACTTAATTCAGAAATTCAAAATTTTAATAATGATATTAGATAAAATTAGTTAAAGCAAATCACAATTTTGTGATTTGCTTTAACTAATTTTGACATTAACTATCCTTTAATAATTCTAATTCATCATCAGTTAATTCTCTATATTCACCCAGTTCTAACGTTTCATCAAGTCTAAGCTTACCCATAGATATTCTTTTTAAATAAACTACTTTCATCCCTAATGCTTTAAACATACGCTTCACTTGATGATATTTACCTTCCTTAATAGTTAAGTTAACCTTTGATATAGGGCCTGAACTTAAAATTTCAAGTTCTGCAGGCATCGTTTTATAACCATCTTCAAGTTCTATGCCTTTTTCAAATTCTCTTATGTGATTATCTTCAACCATTCCTTCTACTTCTACATAATATGTTTTATCAACATGCTTCTTAGGTGATAATAACTGATGAGCTAGCTTACCATCGTTAGAAATCACTAACAAGCCCTCTGTATCTTTATCAAGTCTTCCTATAGGAAATGGATTAAATATTCTATACTTTCCCTCAATTATATCTATAACGGTTTTATTTAAGGGGTCGTCCGTAGAAGATACAACTCCATTAGGTTTATTCATCATAATATATATATACTCTCTATATCTTACTATCTCCCCATCTATTTCTATTTCTGCTTTATATGGGTCAACTTTGATTTTGTTACTATTAATTGTTATTCCATCTACTTTTACTCTTCCATCTTTTATTATACTCTTTATCTCTTTTCTACTACCATAGCCCATATTTGAAAGTATTTTATCTAGTCTCTGTTTCTTAGACATATTATCCTCCTGACCTTTTCTTTATTTCATTCTCCATTCGGGACGATAGTTATTTTTTAAATGTTCTTTAGTTTGTTTACCCCAACCAACTGGAAACCCATCAATACAAACTAATCGCCATCCCTTTTCTCCGTTAACAAGTAAAGTTTCCCCCTTTAAATATTTTACAGCTTCAATACTGTCACTAGAAAAATTAATTGTATTACTAACCTGTTCTCTTTTTAAAGCCATTGCTAGTCCTTGGCTTGGATGAAATCTATTCTTTTTCAATTCTCCCATATATAATCCTAAATTCCCAAGTCTAAGTCCTGATATATCTGGTAAATCATTAGGTACTAAAAATAGTTTATTACATTTTAAATGTAAATTGCCTTGTAGGCTATCTTTTAAATATTCATTTTTAAAGTCAATAAAACTATCTATATTACCTTTATTTATTTTAAACGAATTTAAATTAAAAACATCACCATCTTTTTTTCTAAGTAAAGCAATAAAATGCCCTTCTCCTTTTATCTTATGTGGCCAAGCCCTCTTTGCTTTTGTTAATTCTTGATTTGCTTGTATCCATTCAGGTCTTCCGTTATCTATTTCATCTATATTCTTTATTTCCTCAATTTCAAACTCAGGATATTTATTTAAAAACCACTGTATGGTTCCCTCATTTTCCTCTGGTGAAAAGGTACAAGTTGAATATACTAGCTTCCCACCTGGCTTAAGCATTTTAGGTATCCAATCCAATATTTCTCTCTGCATACCACAACATTGATCTACTGAATAATTATTCCAATTTTTACTGGCTTTTGGGTCTCTTCTGAACATTCCTTCTCCTGAGCATGGAGCATCTACTAAAATTTTATCAAAATATGATTTAAACTTTTCAGCAAGATTTTTAGGAGATTCATTTGTAACAATACTATTTTTAATTCCAAAAACTTTTATATTTTTAGTCAAAGCTTTTACTCTTTTAGGACTAATATCATTAGCTACTAGTAGTCCTTCACCTTTAAGCTTTGCACCTATTTGTGTAGCTTTTCCTCCTGGAGCCGCACTTATGTCAAGAACCTTCTCTCCCGGTTTCGGGTCTAAAACTTCTACTGGAATCATAGCGCTAGGTTCTTGTATATAATATAATCCACAGTGATAATAAGGATGTTTACCCGGTCTGGATTTTTCTCCTATATAAAATCCTTCTTTAGACCATGTTACTTTTTCTAATTCAAATGGACTTATGTCTTTAAAGTCATTTACACTAATTTTTAAAGTATTGACTCTAATCCCTTTATAATGTTCCCTATCAAAACTTTTTATAAAATCTTCGTATTCGTCTCCTAATATTTTTTCCATTCTTTCTAAAAACTTTTCAGGTAAATTCACTTTTATCACCAACTTCTTGTTTTTTTGTAACTTCTTATCTTGTTGTTAAGCTTATTTAAATCTTTTTTATTTCTCTTTACAACAATTATATATTACATGTTTTTTGCCTAAAATACAATGTTCCATTAAAAATCTCTTTTATATTAACGTATATTTTTTTTTATTATTCCACAAACTAATTTTAGAAGATTAAAGAATTTAATCTTTTATTACAATCTCAACTATATATAATTCAAGGAGGCATTACTCTATGCATGTAAATAACTCAGATGAACATATTCATAGAGTGAAATGTACTGTTAATACTTGTCAATACTATGCAGAAGGTGACTATTGTACAGCTCCTTCAATAGAAATACAGCCTAGAAATGCAAAGGATACTCAAGAAACTGACTGTGCAACATTTAGACCATATCAAGGAATGAGAGGATAAAATTTAAGCGGCCATTTGGCCGCTTTTATATTATATAATTATATAATATAATTCTCTAATTCATTTGAAACTTCTTTTGGGTCACAAGAAACACTTATCACAAAATCTATATTAAACTTTTCACCTAATTCCTCTAATTCATCTAAAAAATTTTTTAGCTTTCTATTTTGTAATTTAACTATATTGTATAATCCATCAATATATATTTTTCGAATGTCATAATCCTCTGCTATAATTCCACATAAAAAGCCATGGAATGTTTCAGTATCTTTGATATCGAATTCCATGGCATTAATATACCTAATATTATGATTTAAATTTAATATATATTCACTATTATCCTCTATAAAAACAATGTCTCCGTCACTTGTTTTAATATCTTCATTAGCCATCTTAATTAATTCCTTTGTCTTTCCAGTTCCCTTTAGCCCACACATAATTTTAACCATCTCCATCACCTTCCCATCCATTTTATTATTTAAATATATTATTTTACTTCTATGTTTAGTACGAGTTTCCCTTCTAAATTTTCAGATTATTATTAAAATTTCTTCAGGGCCTTACCATTTAAATAATTACATTTTTTCCCTTGATAGGTTTCTCTTTGTTCCATCTCAGCTAAAATTTCGTCTTTTATCTTCCACCAACTAGTATTCCAATTAACAAAAAGAGTATTTTCCTTTGGAGCTCTTCCAAGCAATCTTTGGACTACAATATCTGGATGGAGATATTCTAAAAATGTTATTACACTTTCTATATAATCTTTTTTTGAATTTAACTTTACCTTATTCTCTTTATACATTTTACCAAGCACAGTATTCTCTACAATATAAAGAGAATGTAATTTTACATGGTTAACTTTTAAAGCCGAAAGAAGTTTTGCATTTTCAATAACATCAATTCTATTGTCCCATGGAAGATTAAGTATAAGATGTACACATATTTCAAATCCATATTTTTTTATCCTTAGGACACTATCTATAAACTCACTTAATGTATGTCCTCTGTTTATTTTTTTCAATGTATGGTAATTTACAGTTTGTAACCCTAATTCAATAGTTATATCTATGTCATGGTCTTTTTTAACTGTATCTAAAAATTCTAGATATTCGTCTGATATACAATCTGGCCTTGTAGATATAGATATTTCCACTATATCACCCATAATTGCCTGTTTAATTACTTTTTTAAATTCTTCTAATTCCATATATGTGTTGGTGAAATTTTGGAAATATGCAATAAATTTTTTTGCCTTATATCTCTTTTTTATATATTCCATATTTTTCAATATTTGTTCCTTAACCGGAACTGTATTTTCTATATTTTCAAATCCAGCACCTTCTTCTCCACAGAAAATACAACCTCCATATCCAACACAACCATCTCTATTAGGACATGTAACAGGAAGGTTTATAGGTAACTTATACACCTTTTCACCGTATTTTTCTTTTAAATATGTTGAATATACCCTATAAAATTTATTCTCTCCCATAATTATCACCTCTATTATTCTGTTATATACTTAATAATAAATTTTTATTTAGTATCGTAATCTCAAATATTACTTTCTTTATTTAATTTATCAATTTTCAAAAAAAATATCAAAACTCAAATACATTTCAAATACACTTATTGTAATTATATTTATTAACAATATTCCCTTGTAATAACAAAATTACCTCATATGTATCATTATTATTTTTTTATTTTTGAAGATAATAATATTAAACCTATATTTTAGGAGGTAAAATAATGCAAACAAAAGAAGGTTTAATTCCTACAGCATTAGGTACTGTGGTAACAACTACAGGTTTTGTTTTAAGAAACACTCTTCCCGCTTCATTTGCATGGGGTATTGTAGGTTTTGGATTAGCTCATATAGTTTTGGGTGGAATAGACTTAGTAGAGCATAGAAATCACGAATCTTCAGAACCTATGCAAGAATTCCATTAACACCTACGACTCAAAAAAGCGACCTATTAAGCAAGGTCGCTTTTAATAATTTCTTATTACTCATTTATCTTTATTTCATATTGCTCTTTAAGTTCATTAGTTTTATTTATATAAAGGTCGTTCTGCTTTTTACCAATAAGTATTTGATTAATTTGTCCCTTTACTTCATCAAAGCTTCTAATATCAGCTTCTTTCTTATCAGTTAATTTAATTATATGATATCCAAATTGAGTTTTTACAGGTCCTTTAACTTCTCCCTTTTCCATATTAAATGCTGCATTTTCAAATTCTGGAACCATCTTTCCTCTAGAAAAATATCCCAAATCTCCTCCATTTGTTTTTGAAGGACAAGACGAATATTTTTCTGCTGCCTCTTCAAATGAAAGCCCATTATTAAGTTCATTTAATATTTCATCAACTTTATTTTCATCTTTTACAAGGATATGACTTGCTTTAACTGTTTCTGGAGTCTTAAATCTTTCTTTATTTTGTTCATAATAATCAATAACTTCTTGCTCATCTACTTTAACTTGATTTAATAGCTTTCTTATTGCGTACTGCTTTAAAAGATTTCTTGTAGTTTGCTCTAGTTCTTTTTTAAACTGTTCTTCTTCGTCTAATCCATTTTCTATTGCGTCTAAGTAGAACAATTCTTGATTAATAAGCTCTTGTAATAGTCTTTTTCTTCCTTCTGGCGATTCAAATTGCATCCTTTGTTGTCCTAAGCTTTGTAATAAAGAGTTTAAATCTTTTTCTGTAATTTCTACACCATTTACTGTTGCTAAAACCTTGTTATTGCTCATATATAGAACTCTCCTTTGTATTTTAATATAATGCTATGATATCAGAAAAAAATTAATATGTCCAATTTTTTCTTCTTTTTATTGCCTTTATTTTCATTCTGTTTTTATCAAAATAATTCGTTCCCCAAACACCAAGTAAAATCATAATACCTCCTACAAAATGAAACCAATAAAAAGCTTCTTGTAAAATAACCACTCCTGCAACTACTGATATAATTGTAGTTAAGTTTGCAAATACAGCTGACTTTGAAGCTTCAATTCTAGATAAAGTATAGTTCACTAAGAAGAATGCAACTACTGAAGATAACCCTCCAAGATATAATATAGGAATTAATACTTGTCCATTTTGTAATGGACTTAAATACTCATTTAAATTCCCATTATTAATATGTTGAATTAAAGCTATACTGTTGAAAACAAAGGTACCTATCCACATCATAACAAATGTAATTTCCACTGGTTTGAAATGTAAAGATGATTTTCTTGATAATATATTAAAAAATCCTGCTGATACTACTGCTCCTAGAATTAAAAGTATACCTAGGATATTACTATTTACATCAAATTGACCTTTCATTAAATTTATAAATATTACACCACTAACTGATAATACAATGAAAAAAAACTGTATACCTGTAGGACGCTCATCTAAAAAAATACCAGCTAATACTGCTACCAAAACAGGAATTAAAGCTATCATCATTCCTGCTTCTGAAGCTGATATAAGATTAAGTCCATTTACTTCAAAAATAAAATAAGATACTGGTTGAAATAATGCTAATAAAAACAATAAACCTAATCTTTTTCCTTTTAAATTAATTTTAATTGTACCTAGTACCCATAACATAGTTAATATTATTGCTCCAAATGCAAATCTGAAACCTAGTAACTGCATTGGCTGTAAAAATTCAAGCCCTTGTTTTGTAAACATAAAAGAAAAGCCAAAAATTGTTGAATACATGAATCCAGATAATATAGGTAGATAAGATTTTTCGCTAATCATTTAAATCACATCCTTTGTTTAATCTAAAACTACAACTATAATTCTAGTGTAATACGTTAAACAGTTCAATGTATATTGTATTAATTTCACTTAACAATTTATACAATAAAAAAACCTAAGCCATTTCAGCCTAGGTTAAAATAACAAATAAATTAATGTATATAAGCCTGATAATCCTATTAAAGTATATATTACTCTAGCGTATATATTGTCCCTTCCTTTAAAAAGATATTCTACTAAATCAAAGTTAAATAGTCCTACAAGTCCCCAATTCAATGCACCTATGATTATTAATATTGAAGCAAGTCCTTTTAATATATCCATATACACTCCCCCTAAATACTTATTCCGATAGTAAAGTATATTAGGAGAAAGTGTTATTTATGCAGAAGTTAAAGATAATTTTTAATAATATACTCTTAAACTAAATTCATAAATATTTTCTTTAGTATATGTGCTACTCCTGATTCATTATTAGTCTTTTCAGTTATTATATCAGCTGCTTTTTTTACTTCCTTTGTACCATTCTTCATTCCTATCCCTAATCCTGCATTTTGTATCATTTCTATATCGTTATTATCATCTCCTATAGCAATTATTCTGTCTGGACTTATTCCTTTACTTTCAGCATATTCCTTCAAAGAGAGCCACTTAGAACCTAAAGGGTTCATAAATTCAAGGATTGAACCTATTTTAGTTTTTCTCATGATATGAGTATTATAATTATAAGGTGACTTTGCTAATACTTCTTTTTGGAATTGTTCAAGCTCATCATATTCCCCCACATAACATGTAACTACAGCTTTAGGATTTTCATATTTAGATAAATCACTTATTACTCTATATCTGTCTTCTATCTTTGAAAGATATGAACAATATCTATCATCTTCTTTTTTGAACTCTGTAACTATATCATATCCTTCATCATAGTGGTCAACGTGAATTATAGGATGAAATCCTCTACTTTTCCCTATTTCAATTAATTTCCGAAAGGCGTCTTCATCTAAATATTTTGTAACCATTAATTTATCATCAGTTATATCCCTAATTATATTACCATTATTAGCAATTATAACTAGATCTAATCCTAACACTTTTGTCAATTGCTTTGCAGACCAATACCTCCGTCCTGTAGCTATAACTATTTCAATACCTCTTTTATTCAATTCTCTTAAAATCTCTATATTGTCCTGTGTAATTTTTTTATCATCGTTAAGTAATGTACCATCTAAATCTATAGCTATCAATTTATAGTTCATCATAAACACCTCCAAACTCGTACCCACTGGCTATTAGTTATGTATAGCAAAGAACATATTTTCTTTTCTTGAATATTATAAACTGAGATAATTTAAAGGAGGCAAAAAAATGAAATACCCTTATTGGTATTATAGACCAAATCCTTCTATGACAAAACAATATCCTAGCAGAACACCTCAACCTAATACTTCAAGGGAATTTCCTAATTGTATAATAGAAGAAAAATATTGCGACTATTTTGATTTAGGAGACCCTGCTCCTAACTTTACTTTAGATGCTATTGTTGACGGTGAAAGAACTAAAGTATCATTATCAGATTATTTAGGTAAATGGGTTGTAATATTCTTTTATGGCTCAAACTTTACATTTGTTTGACCTACAGAATTAGCAGCAGTTGCTGACAAATATGAAGAATTTAAAAGACTAAATTCTGTAGTATTAGCTATAAGTACAGATAGTATCTATTCCCATAAAATATTTACTCAAACTTCACCTTCTGGTCGTAAAATCAATTATCCTTTATTATCAGATAGAACTCAAAAAACAGCTAAAAAATATGGTGTCTTAGATGAAAAAGAAGGTTATGCTTATAGAGCTACTTTTATTGTTGACCCTGAAGGTAAAATTCGTGCATGGTCTACAAATCCTCAACCTGTAGGAAGAAATATCCACGAAATACTAAGAATAATCGAAGCTCTACAATTTACTCAAAGAACAGGAAGAGGTGCTCCTGCTGGTTGGGAACCAGGTGACCCAGGAATACCTGTAGGATGGGAATATGTAGGTAAGTATTAATATAGACGGTCTGATTGACCGCCTATATTAATCTACCTTGTTTTTATAGTTTATAAAATTCTTCAAAGGATTTAATTATATAATAATGGTCCATTACTCCTCCTAATTCTCTAACAGAATGCATTGATAGCATTGGATTTCCTATATCTAAACATCTTATATCTAATTGACCTGTAGTAATCGGTCCTATAGTAGAACCTCCTCTTTCATCTGAGCGATTAACAAATTTCTGTACAGGTACTCCCGCTCTTTCACATATCATCTCATATACAGAGTTTGAATCACTATCTGTTGTATAGTTTAGATTTGCATTTATCTTAATTACAGGTCCTTTATTAATTATAGGTTTATTTACTGGGTCATGTTTTTCTGGATAATTTGGATGTAAAGCGTGGGCCATATCCGCTGAAATCATAAATGAACTATATAGTGCTCTATAGAAATCTTCTTTATCTTTACCTAATGCTATAACAATTCGCTCTAAAATAGTTCTCAGCATAGGGGAACCTGCTCCTTGTTTTGAGCGACTACCTATCTCTTCGTTATCAAAGCAAACCATAACATTTGTTGCTTTCCCTACCTCTGCATTTATTAAAGCTTTAATTCCAGCATGTACCATTGCTAAATCATCAAGCTTTCCTGCAGAAATAAATTCATTATTTGCTCCTATTATTTTTCCTTTTTCATATTCATATAAGAATAAATCAAAATCAATTATTCTATCTACTTCTACATCTAATTCTTTAGCTAACAACTTAACTAAGTAATCGTCCTTTTCCAATTCTTCATTTATTAAGCCAACCAAAGGTAAGGTATGTTTTTGTTTATTTAACTCTATACCTTCATTTACTTTTCTATTCATATGTATAGCCAAATTAGGAATAACTAATATTGGTCTTTTAATGTTTACAAGTCTATTATCTGGGAAAAGTGGGTTATCACTTTTTAATGTCACTCTACCTGCTAATGATAGTGGTCTGTCTAACCACGTATTTAAAATAGGTCCTCCATAAACTTCAGTATTTAATTTCAAATATTTATTATCAGTATCCATCTCTGCATTAGGTTTAACTCTAAACGTAGGTGAATCTGTATGTGCTCCTATTAATCTAAAACCATCTTTTTCAACTTCTCCCATTCCCACAACAAAAGCTACTACAGCAGAATCATTTTTAGTTACAAAATATTTTCCACCTTTTTCAATATTCCATCTATCTCTTAAGTTTAATTCTTTAAATCCATTTTCTTTTAAAGTAATCTTTACATTTTCAGCTGCATGAAAAGCACTTGGACTTTCATAAATAAAATCAATCAATTCATTAGCTAATTTTAAAGGTTTATCCATATGTACCCCTCCACATTTTAGTGTTGTTTTAATATTTTAGTCTTCTGACCCTTCAAAAAGCTTCATAAATTCGTTAGACACCAATTCAAACTCTTCTTGATTCTCTATATTATTTAATCTTATTCCTTCTTCATTTTCCTCGTATTTATACAAGAATACTCTTTGGTCTTTATCTGGCAGCAATGCTATATACTCTTCATCATTTACTTTAAATATATCTAATACCTTAGCATCAACTTCTGAATCATCTTCTAATACTAAATGTATTTTTTTTACTTCTTCCTCATCTTGTTCAAATTCATACTCCTGACTTTCATCATAATTTTCATGACTATTGGTTAACTTTTCTTCTTTCATTAATCAATCTCCTTTACAAAATAATAACATTTGTATGCTACCCAATATAATCAATTATTAAACACTCATCTTATAATAGCCGTAGAATTATACTACGGCTATATAATATATTACTGTATTTCCTTAAGCACATCTAATAACAGTTCCCAGGTTCTAGCAGTTGAAGATATACTTAGATGCTCATTAGGCGTATGAACATCATACATATTAGGTCCTAATGCTATCATATCAATGTCTCCTAGTTTTTCTTTAAATAATCCACATTCTAATCCTGCGTGTATAGCTGTAAGCTTAGGCTCTTTATTAAACTTCTCCTTATAAACTTTTTGCATTATTTTTCTAATATTAGAATCTGGATTATACTCCCACTCTGGATAATCAGATTCAGTAACTAGTTTAGCTCCTACAACCTCAGCAACAGTTTGAGTATGTTCTACAATTGCTTTCTTCAAACTTTTTACAGAGCTTCTTACAGCACTCTCAAACATAATTTCATTTTCTTTAGTTGTAACTACACCAAGATTTGTAGAACTTTCTACTAACCCTTCTATATCCATACTCATCGTCTGTATTCCATTTAAGATTATCTGTAATAAAGATATTGCTTTATCTTGACTTTGTTTAGATAACACTTTTTTATCATTATTATCAAATTTCTCAAATAATATATTCACGTCTGGGTCTGATGATTTTAACTCGTTTTTCAAAATATTATTCCACTTTTCTATTTTTTGTACAATAGTCTCTTTGTCTTTACTATCTACCATAATTACTGCATCAGCTTCTCGAGGAATAGCATTCATTTTAGCTCCACCACTTAAATCTGATAATTTAATATCAAAAGTAGTATTTAAGTCCTTCAATATACGTCCCATTATTTTATTAGCATTTCCTCTTCCTTTATCAATTTCCATACCTGAATGGCCGCCCTTTAGTCCCCTTACTTTGACTATGTAAGTTTCTAAGCTTTCATCTGCATTCTCCCACTCTACAGGTAATATTACCTTTGTTCTAACTCCACCTGCACAGCTTACAAAGAAATTTCCTTCCTCTTCAGCATCAATATTTATTAATATCTTGCCATCTAGATTTTCTGGATTTAATTTCGATGCTCCACCCATACCTGTTTCTTCTTCTGTTGTTATTACTACTTCTAATGATGGATGAGGAATATCATTTGAATCTAGTATAGCTAAACAATATGCCACAGCAATTCCATTGTCTGCTCCAAGAGTTGTTCCTTCTGCTCTTATAATGTCACCTTCAACTTTCAATTTAATTGGGTCTTTTTCAAAATCATGTATAGTATCTTTATTCTTCTCACATACCATATCCATATGTCCTTGAAGTATAACTACGGGAGCGTTTTCATAGCCCTTTGTAGCAGGCTTTTTTATTATTACATTTAATGCTTCATCCTGTATTACATCTAAATCACGTTCCTTCGCAAATTGTGCTAAATAATCACTTATCGCTTTTTCGTTACCTGAACCCCTAGGTATTTGTGATATTTCTTCAAAGTACTCGAACACTTTGTTTGGTTCTAAATTGTTTAATATTTTACCCAAAATAATCACCTTCCTTTTATTTCTATTCTAATACTTATTCTATTTAATAAAGGTTATTCATATAATACAATCTTATCAATCCAAGTCGGATAATTCAATATTAATTCTTTCAATATCTTCATTACCTAGTTCATGTACTGAAACCTTATTAAAATCATCTATTTCCTTATTCGCAGGTAATTCTACAAAAAATTCACTTCCTTTATTTAATTCACTTTCTACCCAAATCTTACCGCATTGTACCATTTCAGAGATAGTATTTAATATATATTTTCTCACTTTTTACATTTCTATATATATTATTATTTTCCTGCCATTATTTTTTATTTTGATGAAGAAAATATAGTATTTTTGTTATTTTTTAGGGTAAAAAAAATCCTGTCATTTGACAGGATTTTAAGCAGCTTTAGTATTAGGTTTTGATTTAGCTTTTTTATCTCCATTCATTTTATTTCTAATAATCCCAGTGGCATGCCCCATTGGACATATAACACACCAACTTCTAGGTCTAAATATAACTCCTACTATAATCCCTACAACAAGAGATACTGTCATAAATCTGAATACACTAAAAGCTATTCTTTCAAAGTCAAATCCAGCATGATACAGTGAGAAGCTAAACAATACTATCATAAGTGTTAATAATATATTCTTAAATTTCTTTGTATTCATACCCTTTGGCAAATTATTATTTAAACTTATTTCACTTAAAAATTTACCTAACAGTGAACCCCTTGGACAATATTTTATACAATGTACTTTTCCTCTACCTCTTAATGCATGATAAAGTGGGGCTCCCATACAAAGAAATCCTAATATTCCAAATCTAATATCTAGTATTGATAATAGTATAAAAGTAATCATTATTATCCATGACCAATTCATATGTGATTTATGCTTCATATTTTGCACCTCCAAATCATAATATTTTATTTGTATATTATTATATTCTAATATTGTGATATTGCTACTTTATTTATAACATATTTGTATACGAAATACAAGCATTTAATCAATATACATAATTTTCGAACTATTGAGTTAAAAAGCAACTAAAGTCGCTCTTTAGCTATCAGCTTTTCGCTATTAACTACTAGCCTGAATACTACTAAAATTAAAAACCAGAGGAGATAAAAACATAAACTTCCTCTGGTTTTTAATTAATTTTCAATTTTACATTTTAAATTAATTTTTTAATTGATACCATTTAATTTTCCTAACCTATCAAATGGAAACACCACAAACCTGGCTTTCCCCTTTATCTTATCCATTGATATATACGGATTTTCCCAACCACGACTATCAAAAGAATTTGGTCTATTATCTCCTAAGAACAAATATTTTCCTTCTGGTACTTTAAATACTCCAGTGGTACAATAACCTCTTATTATATAAGGCTCTTCGAGTTTTTTGTCATTTATATAAACCGTTCCATCCCTTTTTACTACTATATTATCTTTAGGTAGTCCTATAAGCCGTTTTACCAAAGTTTTTTCAAGCTCATCTGAATAAAATACAATAATATCTCCCCGATTAAGTTTTTCCTTATCATATACCCTAGTAATTAAAAGTCTATCACCAGGCATAATTGTAGGTTTCATAGACCCTGTTGGTACAACAACTAAGAAAAAAACAAATTTATTGATAAGTAATGCTATGACTAATGCTATAATCGTTGGGTAAATCCATTCCTTTACTATTTTTTTCGTTTTTATCAAATGTAACACCCTATCTTTAGTCTATAATGTTAAACTTTACTATTTATACACACTTATTATATTATTCCAATATTCATTTAACTGTCAAGGCCTTTACTATAAACAAAGTTTTACTATTGTCCTATAAGTTATTTTTACTCTATATCAATAAATAATATTATTCAGTTAATAATTTTTTGTTTGTAGTTACTGTCTTTTTACTTTTTATAATCTTGTATAAAGTAGTACCAACTAATCCTCCTATTACTCCCCCTATAAGTGCAAATCCCAGTGCAGTTATTACATCTATCGGTGCATTGAACCCGAATGGCGCTAACATTCCAGGTATTGGAGAAGCTGTACCTGGTGCATTATTAATTATTTTAAAATGTGCAGCAACCATTCCTGCTAAACCACCACCTATAAAATCTGATAAATACACTGGAATAGGATTTTTAGTAATAATGTCTGCCTGTGTTAATGGTTCAAGCATTACAGCTATTACATTACTAGAATCACCTATTTTTAATGTTTTAAATACTATTCCATTTGTAAATGCTCCTCCAAAGCTAGCAATAGAAGCTATCCCCATTGCAAGTCCTTGTAACCCAAGCATTGCAGTTAGGGCCATTGAGCTAAGTGGAGAAGTACATAGTATTTTTATTATTCCCCCTAGTAAGAATCCCATAACATAAGGTGACTGATCAGCTGCTACCACTATCATATCACCTATACTTAAAAGTGTACTGTCCACAATAGGTGCAACAGTCACAGCTATTAATCGTGACAATGGTGCTATTAATAAAGCGCCTACAATAACATCTGTTCCTTTAGGAAGTTTATTCTTAAGAATAGGTGCTATAAGTCCAATGATATATCCTGCTATAAAGCCAGGTAAAATCCCCAGTTTAGCTACTGCTGCTCCAGCTACTACAGCATACACAGGTGATATCCCCATATTAAGACCAACTAAAATAGCGGCAATAGGCCCTCCCATAGAACCAGATGCATTTCCTACTTCTCCTAAAAATCCAATGTTAAGAAAATCTCCACTGATATATTTATGAATTGCTTCTACTAAAAAAGTTGCCACCGCAGCTCCTGCAAGTCCTGACATAGCTTTGTCTCCTTTTGGAGCCTTTAAACTAAATCCTGAAAAAAGTATTAATGCTAAAAGTAATAATCCCATGCCTTTTGTTATAGCTAACATACTATTCCCTCCCATTTGATTTTTAAACAAAAATAGGACAGGGCATAAGAAAGCATAATAAACCTATGCTTCCTTATGCCCTGTCCTTTTATCTGAAAGTTTCTCCACTTACTATTCATAAGTAGATTACTTCTTCGATGCCCTAATAATTATGTAGGGTCTCTCCAGGGTTGTGTCCAATCATTGTACCTTTACCTGAAAGTTTCGAAACAGATTCGGAGCTAAATCTGTTTCTTGCTTCTTCGGTATCCATCAAGTAACCATATCTACTAAATGGATTTCTCCAATGATTGTCATACACCAATATTAACTTCTTTCACTTTTATTGTATTAGTTAATATTGTCTTATGTCAATAATTTTATATAAAAATTTTCTTTATCTTAATATAATACATTTTACTTTACAAACAGTAAAACATCACATAGATGTTATTTACTCATTTTTAACACGTTTGTAAGATTATCTCCCATAGCTTGTTCAATATATGGGTCGTTTATATTCCAAAACGTCTTAAAGTTTTTATATTCCTCGACAGCATTTTTATTTATATTCTCTTTCTTAATAGCTCGAATTAATATATTTTTAGGTGTATGTTCTATAGATATAAACTCTAGCATTTGTGTTGAATACCCTAGTATCTCTAATACATTTGCACGTAGGCTGTCTGTTATCAGCGAAGCTAACCTTTCCTTTATAATCCCATGCTTTTCCATCGGCTTCATTATAGGATTGTGTATCTTATTAAATAACTCATGTTGACAACATGGAACTGACATAATAATATCTGCACCCCATTTCACTGCTTTAGCTAAAGCATCATCTGTTGCTGTATTACATGCATGTAATGTCACTACCATGTCCACTTTTTCAAATTCTTCAAAACTTTTGATATCTCCGTGTTTAAATTTTAATTTTTCATACTTTAAATCCATTGCTACTTGATTGCAAAACTCTATTACATTTTTCTTTAAATCCAATCCTACTATATTTACATCATATCCTAATATATTTACTAAGTAATGATATAATGCAAAAGTTAAATAGGATTTTCCGCATCCAAAATCTACTATATTTAATGTCGTTTTGTTTTCTAAAGTAGTTATAGTATCAGATACCATTTCTAAAAATCTATTTATCTGTTTAAACTTATCATATTTTTTAGAATAAACTTTTCCTTTTTCATTCATAACTCCTAATCTTACCAAAAAAGGATAAGGTTTATTTTCTTCTATTATATAATTTTTCTTTCGATTATGACTTAAGTTAACTTTTTTTCGTGATGGTTTCTTTTTTAGTATTTTTACTTTTCCCTTTTTACTTACTAAAATCTGATAATCAGCATCCACAGTAAATAACATTGCCTGTCTAAAATAATCATTCATCAACTTAGTTATATTTTCTATTGCTTGATTAAAAGAAAGATTTTTATGCATAACTTTATTATCATAATGATAGGTAAACTGTATTACTTTCTCATTTTTTATTAAAACAGGCTTTACTGAAACCTTCGTATAAATGCTATTACTTTTCTTTTTAAGCTTACTTAAAACTCCATATATTAGCTTTTCAGACGTTATTATATCTTCTAATAATTCTCGTACATCATTCATTTTATATCTCTCCTAACTCAATATTTTTTAAATTTAATTAATACTTTAATCTAAATTATATGTAATTTAAATTAGTTTAACAACTAAAGTATATTGATGTATAAATTAGCTTAATATAAAAAATACTTAAAAGGAGTAATTGAACTTTTTATGAGGTGAATTCATATGAATAAATTATTAAAACCTGCTATTCTATCAATTTCACTACTAATAATAATGACAAATTCTACTATTTCACCTGCATTGGGAGAAATAAGTGAATCCTTTAGTAATGTTAATCCTAATTGGGTAAAGATGATATTAACTCTACCATCTATTATTATAATACCCTTTAGTTTATTATCTAGTAAAATGTCAGTTACGATTAGTCAACGTAAAATTATAATAATAGGTCTAATTTTTTATATATTTGGTGGTATTGGAGGATCCTTTACTGCAAATATTTATGAACTTTTATTTTTTAGAGGTATACTAGGTGCTGGCATGGGATTTTTAATGCCCTTTACTAGGTCTTTAATTGCTGACTTTTTTTTAGGGAATGAAAGAACCAAAATGATGGGATACTCTAATGCAGCTGCTAATTTAGGTTCAATCATTGCTACTCTAACTGCTGGCTGGATTGCTGTTTACAATTGGAAATATGTTTTTTTTATTTATTTTATAGCTGTAATTTCATTATTACTTATTATTATTGGTTTACCTGAACCTAAAGCTAGAAATAAAATTGAATCAAAGCATTACTGTATCAATAGTAAGGTGATTATTCTAGCAACCCTCGCTTTTTTCATAAATGTAGCTTTTTATGCTGTTGTGATTAACATAGCTTTGTTTATAAAAAGTAAAGGATTAGGTAACTCTCAAGAAGCAGGAATTGCAATGTCAATTCTTACTTTAGCTGGATTCTTAAGTAGTGTATTTCTTCAGAACCTATCTAAAACTTTTAAAAGATTCAATACGCCTAGCTCGATTGCATTGATGGGGATAGGTTTTTTTATATTAAGTACAGGATATAATCTTTTTATTATTTTTTTAGCCTCATTTATGATTGGTTTTAGTTTAGGAATTCTTAAGCCTACTATATTTTTAAAAGTAGTTGATATAACTCCTCAATATTCTAATGCCTTTGCTTTATCTATTGTCAGCGGTGCAATTTTTTTAGGAAAGTTTTTGTCACCTTTTATTCTAAATTTTATCAGCTTTTTGTTAAATGATACATCTATTAATTTAGTTTTTGCTTTTGTGGGAGTCACATTAAGTATTGCTAGTCTAATTAGTTTAATATATAGCTTTCATTCATCTCAGATTAAAATATATAAATAAAACATATGCAATCGATTGCATATGTTTTATTTATTCTGTTAATAATAAATATAAAGTTTAATTATTACATACAACTTTAGTAAATATGATAACTTATAAACTGATTTAACTGCGGCTAATATCATATAGCAAAACTTTTATATTACATATTTTAATAGTTAAAAGATACTATAACTATTTACATAATTAATTATACCTAAGTTTGTTTACAAATAAGTTGTTACTTTAAACCCTCACTCCTTTTAAATGTTACATAGTAGTAGGTTCTGTTGAATTACTAACTTTTTACCTAGTATACATTTTATTATTTTGGTTAAATTAAATCCGAGGTGATATAATGACAGTTGTAGAAACACTATTATTAGGTTTTATTAGTAGTATAGCCGCAGAAATAATTTGGGACATATTAAAACAAGTTTTTAGTTCTAAACCTACTCCAAAATCTAAGTATGCTTTTAATACTTAAAATAAAGAGCCAAAAGTAAAAATCTTTTGGCTCTTTATTATTAACACATTTTGTCGAATCGTGTAAAAATGCAACTAAAGTACTACTTGACTATTGTGTTTTCACATGATATCATCTATCATGTTGTTTTCGTTGTTAAAAAATACCATAAGTTATGTCAATTAGAGGTGCTTTAAATGTTTGATATGGATAAATTTATAAAAAAAATAGATGACGTAAAAAATAACCTCGAAAAATTAAAAAATTGTGATAATAGATTAGAAGCTATTGAAATCCTAGCTGCTAGTGAAATGCTTGATATTGTTATCGATGAATATAATAAGATACTACAAAAACATCTGAATTCCTAGAACATAGTAGCTTTTCACTGTTTAATATTAAATAAAAATTCTAGCTAGTTTAATATGTAAGTAAACATATATAAAACAAAGGAGCTCAAAATAAGCTCCTTTTTATGCTTTGAATTTATACAGTTCTTGTTGTAGCTGCTCGGCTAATTGTTTTAAATTTTGTGCATATGATGAAACTTCTTGAACTGACGCTAATTGCTCTTCAGTAGATGCTGAAATCTGTTGTACTGATGCTGAGTTCTGTTGTGATGAAGCTGATATGTTTTCAATCACAGCTACAATTTCCTCTTTTTTATTATTCATTTCTATACTATATTTTTTAACTTCTTCAACCTTCTCTAACAAACTATTGATTCCTAAAGTTATATTATTAAATATTTCACTAGTTTCTTTTACTGCTTTATCATTCTCCTGTGCAATAGTTTTAGATTCTTCCATTACTTCTACAGCAGTTTTTGATTTTTCTTGGATAGTAGTTATTAAATTCTTAACTTTATTTGCTGCCTGTGCCGACTCTTCAGCTAATTTTCTAATCTGTTCTGCTACTACTGCAAAACCGCTACCTGCTTCCCCAGCTCTTGCTGCTTCTATTGCTGCATTCAATGCTAATAGATTTGTTTGTTCTGCAAGTTGACTAATTGTTTCTGTAATGCTATTTATCTCCTCTGAGCTATTATCTACCTCAAGAACTACTTGATTTACTTTTTCAGCTGTAGCTCTATTTTGGTTAGATTTCTCTGTTAGTGTTTTAACTATGTTGATTCCTTTACTGCTCATATCATTTGTATTTACTACTATAGTACTCATATTATTTGCTGAGTCTGTAACCTTCTCAATATGCTCTGCAAGCTGATTTACTTGAACTGCACCATTTTCTGTATCCTTTGCTTGTTCGCCTGTGCTCTGTGCTATTTCTTCTATAGTTGTTGCAACCTCATCAGTTGCTGTAGATGTTTGTTCTGCTATAGAAGCTAATGATTTTGAAGCATCTAAAACTGTATCTGATGAATTTTTTACTGTGTTAATAAGATTCTTTATATTTTTTAGCATTGTATTAAAACTTTGACTTAATACTCCAGTTTCATCTCTGTTTTTAACATTTACTTGTGAAACTCCTAAATTCCCATCAGCAACCTCTTCTAATGCTATGCTAATTTTTGAAATAGGATTAGAAATATGTCGTGCAAATATTATAATAACTACTGCACCAATTACAAAAGTAACTATTAAAGAAATTATCATTATTTGAAGAATATGATTAGCACCTTTGTTGTAATCCATCATATATGTACCAGCAGAAACAATCCATCCCCAATTAGGGTCTACTTCAGAATATGATATTTTTTTACCTATTTTATCTGAATTAGGTAAGTTCCATGAATAATATGTATATCCTCCTCCATTAATCCCTTTTTTAATCTGGTCTTGTACTAAATAAAATTCTTTATCACTTTTATCTTTAGCATCCCATACATTCTTACCTTCAAGCGTAGGATGAGCTACCTCATTTCCTTCCTTATCATAGACTATGAAATATCCATGCTCGCCAAGGTCAATATTTTTGTTGATTGGTCTAGTTCCATCCTTTCTTTTGTGTCCAAGCAAGTAAACTTTTACCTGTTCTTGTGCCTCTTCTAAGGTTAAATTCCCCTTTTCTACTTCCTTATTTTTTGCGTCAATTAACTGTAATGCCATCTTTACTCCATTTTTAAGTATAACCTTCCCTTTTTGATTAAGCTCATTTTTTGCTACATTATAACTCACTAAACCAATTACTAAATTCGGTATTATTAATAATAAACATGCTGTAGCTATCATTTTATTTTTAATTGACAGTTTAACAGCCTTTTTTGTTGAGTTTTTTTTCTTCATAATACACTCCCCTTTCACTATGCATTTTTCTAGCTTTTTGTTAAATATTCGACATAGTTTAAGGTTTTCCTTCTACTTTTTCGACATTTTTTACACAATAGTAATTTAGTACTATTCTAAAAAAAGCGACTAGAAAGTCGCTTTTTTCTATAAACTTATTTGTTTTCTAATATAAGTGGCTTATAAAAATAGGTTCTACGTGATGATATTAATTTTCCTTGATTAAACCACCAATCGGATTGAATAGTATCAAATTCAAACACTATTGGAATTTCTTGTTCTTTTGATGATATTATTGATTTGTCCAAACCATAAAAAGGGTCAATTGTATATAATCCACTTCTTCCCGAAAAATCAGTTTCTTCTTTTATAAAGTTTGAAACAATAGTATACGCTTGAGTACTTAGTGCAATAGAACTTAACAATACGCTAGAATCCTTTGGATATTGGTTAATAGACAATTCTTCATTAAACTCTATTCTACAATCAATATCCTCATTGTACGTTGTTGGTACCACTATAATATCTGCTCTTTTTACTGCCATAACTCCTGCTACTTCAGGAAAAGCTACATCGTAACCCAACATTATCCCTATCTTACCTATATCTGTAGAAAATACATTTATTTTATTTCCTGGGTATGCCCATTTTCTATCGTATTCATTTAAATGTGTCTTTTTATATACACCTTTTATTTCTCCATTTGGAGCAATTAATACTGCTGAATTATAAAATTTTTTATTTTCTTTTTCTATCATTCCAAAAACTATATGTGTATTATTTTTTGTAGCTAAATCTTTAAAAAAGTTAACTGTTTGCCCATCTAGTTCCTCTGCAAGATTATAAGCATCTTCTTTATTGGTTATAGGCCCTGTTATAGATAGTTCCGGTAAAACAAATAAATCTATATGATTTTTTTGTGTTTTTATAGCTTTCTTTATTAAAGTTTTTACTTTTCTCATATTAGCATCTTTATCTCCTATAACAGGTTTATATTGAAGCACTGAAGCTGTTACATGCTTAGATTCTTTACTTTTTTTATAATCCCATGGAGAAATATAAAGCATTAAATCTTTATATATTTCTGGTCTTCTCTCATGTAATCTCTTTTTATTAACATTATTATAATTAACTGGGTCAATTTCTGCATATATTATCGTAGATTCATTTATATCTTCACCTTCAGGAACAAAGGGTGCTTCAGCCAATTTCTTTCCTTCTGGAGACCATATTGCACTTGCTCCTACCATGTGAAAGTCTATCTCTGTATTAGACCTATTAGCACTTATGATATATAATCCATTTTGTACAGCCCTTGACTGTAATACCGCTACTGCTTGAGCTGATGAATTTGTTGAAAATGCTAATATATCTGCTCCATTGACTGCTGCTAATCTAGCTGATTCAAAGTAAGTAGAATCCATACATATATTCATAGCTATATTTCCTAGTTCAGTTTCAAATACAGGTACCCCTACATCTCCCCAAGTTGCCCAATGTTCCTCAGTTTCCCATTGATGAATCTTTCTATATTTTCCAATATATCCTTCTGGTCCAACTAACACTGAAGAATTATAATAAAGGCCCGTTTCACTATCTACTTCTGCCATTCCTGCAACTATATAACAATTATACTTTTCTGTAATTTTCTCAAATATATCTGTAGTCTTTCCAGGTATTGTATCAACTAAATCTTTAATAGCATCTCTATCTTCATATTGATATCCTGTTGTTGACATTTCAGGTGTAACTATTAATTTTGCACCGTTTTTAGCTGCCTCTATTATAACTTGTGATAATCTCTCAATATTATCGTTATATGTATTAAGAATTGGATTAAATTGAATTGCTGCAACTTTAAAAGGTTTCTTCATATTAATTGCTCAGACTCCTTTCTATTACTTTTTCTACTTACTTTATAAAGTTACTTTCCGATATATATTTAATCTATTCTTCATTATATTCTACCATCAAAATTAAATTAAGCATCTCTAATTAAAGAGATGCTCATCTTTCTAGCTCTAAATCTAAACTTATATCGTCAAGAAACTTCATAACATTATATGATGAAATAGCAAAGTTTAAGTTTTCTCCCTTTGTTTGCTGAAAACTAGTTATTCCTATCAGTTCTCCTTTATCATTCAATAAAGCTCCTCCTGAACTACCTGGTGAAAGTGGGGCTGTTATTTGTATGTAAAAATCATCTCGTTCTTTTCTTATAGCAGACACGATTCCCTCAGCTACGGTATTCTTAAGTCCTTGAGGACTTCCTATGGTAACTATTTTTTGACCTTCAAATGCATTTTTAGAATCCCCAAATGTTATGTAGTTTAAGTTATACCAATCAGGTATCTCTTCTATTTTTAATAATGCTACATCTAAATCCTTATCATATTCTATACAATCCGCTTTAACATAAATCTCATTATGCTCATCAAAATAAATATATATATTATTAAACGAATCAGCTATTACATGCCAATTAGTAATTACATATCCCTTTTGGTTTATAATAACACCTGAACCTTGAGTTTTAGGTGTTTCTATCTTAACAACACCTTTTTTGAGTTCAGCAATTTCTTCAGTTGTTTTAATCTTACTAGAATAACTTAAAGTATATAATAAATTTTCAGTTTTTATAATACTTTCTGCTGAAGCTTTGTCATTTACATAATTATCTAATAAATAATCTATTGTAAAAACTATTATACTTCCTTGTATAAACAATATGATAGCTACTATAAACAATGTATATGGATTAGATGTGGTTTTACTACTTTTGTCTTTAGCCTCTCCCATGTCAACACCCCATTTCTGTCATATACATAAATTAAAGCTTGTAACACTTCTTTATTAAAAGTATTATTATATTTTAGTATATTTACGATACAGACCTAGTAATAATTTATCAAAAATTTATTATATCCTTGTAAAATAGCTATTGAATCTATTTATAGTCATCTTTCTTTGGTGAAACAGCAATAAGTTTATTTATTGGCTTACCTTGTTTAACAAATTTTGCTTCATACTCAGTCATAACATTATCTTCTACATATTCGCTATTGTGTAAATCCTTAGTGGATACTTTTATTTCCCAATTTGAATCGTTCAATTCCTCAATAGAAAAATCAAATAAGTCTACATTATCTGTCTTAAAATGAATTTCACCTTTAGGAATTAAAATATTCTTATATATATCTAAAAACCTTCTATTAGTTAATCTTCTTTTAGTATGTCTTTTCTTAGGCCATGGGTCTGGAAAATTTATATAAACTCTTTCTACTTCATTTTCTTTAAAAATCTCTTCTAATTCTCTAATATCAGTATGAACAAAATAAAAATTTGGTATAGATTCATCTTCTAATTTATTAAGACCTTTAACTATAACTTTAGAATTCCTTTCAAAAGCTAAATAGTTTATATCAGGATTGTTTTTAGCCATCTGTGATAAAAAGCCACCTCGTCCAGAACCAAATTCTACATGTAGTGGTTTATTATTGTTAAATAAATCTTTCCATTTTCCTTTATATTCTTTTGGCTCTAATATAACTCTACCACTTTCCTGCATCTTTTCGTATGCATTTTCTACATATCTCAAACGCACGTAAATCACCTCACCTTAGTATTATAATACAGAATCTATTATTGCTCCACCAATAACTTCATCTTTATCATAAAAAACTACCGATTGACCTGGAGCTATTGCTCGCTCTTTTTTTTCAAACATAACTTTGACTTTATTTTCACCTAAGCTAGTTACTGTAGCTGGTAAAAACCAACCCCATTGACATACCTTTGCTTCTACTTTTAATTCTCCTTTTAATTGGTCAAAAATAGTAAAATTAGCATTGGTCCCGATAAGCCCATTAGAATAAGTATCTTCATCGTTGCCTAATACAACTTCATTTTTCTCAGCGTTTATATCAACTACAAACATAGGCCTATTAAAATTTATACCTAGTCCTCTTCGCTGACCTATAGTATAATTTACAATACCTTTATGTTTACCTAATATATTCCCTTCTTTATCAACAAAATTACCTCTCTTTATAGCTTTAGGTGTTATGGACGCTAGATACTTCTTATGATCTCCATTTGGAGCAAAACAAACACCAATACTATCTGGCTTATCTGCTACATTTGGAACAACTGATAAAGCGATTTCTCTTATTTCTTTCTTAGAATTATATTCACCTAAAGGTAGAAGTATATGTTTTAACTGCTCTTGTTTCAAAGAATAAAGCATATATGCTTGGTCTTTTCTTTCTGCTACTCCTCTAAATATTCTATATCTTTTTATTTTTTTATCATAATAAATTCTAGCATAATGTCCAGTAGCAATATAATATGCTCCTAAGTTGTGGGCTGCTTCGATAAGTTTACCATACTTTATGGCCCTATTACAAGTTACGCATGGATTAGGAGTCCTTCCTCTTAAATACTCATCTATAAACTCCTTTATAACAATATTCTTAAATGAATCTCTAAGGTCAATTATATAATGTGGTATATCTAATTTATTAGCAATTCTTTTAGCATCCTCAACAAAATCTAAATCTATTCTATTTCCTTGCTTATCAAATTTATCATAAAGAATCATAGTTGTTCCAATAACATCATATCCCTTTTTTTTGAGTAGATAAGCTGCTACAGCACTATCTACTCCACCACTTAAGCCAACTGCAACTTTATTTTTATCTAATTTCATTTATATCACCCTTAATTATTATAAATACTGTTCTTAATGTAAATTTAGCAAATTTTTTACCTAATGTCTACTTAATCCTTAAAATACCAGAGATTTCGCATCTAATTTCCAGTAAAAACTTTACTTTCCCTTAATTTGTAATG
>NZ_ARZA01000046.1 GCF_000387765.1 Caldisalinibacter kiritimatiensis | reverse complement strand
ATAGAATTAATTCTTGAAAGGAATATATACAAGAAATATTAAAAAGAAATTACATTCACCAAGACAAAACTATATAACTTCGGAGGGAAATATGGAAAAAGTAAAAAAGATTTTAATATTAGGAATAAGTGTTGCTCTGGTATCACAAGTATATGTTAATTTGTTTACTAATGATTTTAGAGTATCACTTTCTGTAATAGTGTTTTCGGTACTACTTTTATTATACAATGATTTCAATATAATAAATGCTTCAATAGCAACAGGGATTATAGTTTTCTTATTTAGGAGTTGTATACTTTATTTTAGTACTTTAGATATATATCATGCTTTAACAGTAAATTATCCCGTTATTTTCTTTTATTCCGTATATGGAATTTGTTTTTATTATTTAAGACTAAATAATGAAAAAAATATGTATAAACTATTTTTAGGTATTTTAGCTTGTGATTTTCTTTCTAACACAATGGAACTTTTTTTAAGAATTGAGGAGTTGTTTACTAAAGATGTTTTAGATATGATTAAAGTACTATTTATAATTGCCCTGGGTAGAACGTCATTTGTAATACTGTTTATATCAATAATAAAATATTATAGATTATTACTTATAAAAGAAGAGCATGAAGCTAGATATAGAAAGCTAATTTTATTAACATCTAGCTTAAAAAGTGAAATATACTTAATGAAGAAAAACATTGATTATATAGAAAAGGTCATGGGAAACTCTTACAAACTATATGAAGGAATGGTAACCACCGATTGTTTAAAAGAGCAAAAAACTTTAGCACTATCTATAGCAAAGGATGTACATGAAGTAAAAAAGGATTATATAAGAGTAATAAGAGGAATAGAAGAACTTACTGAAAATAAAATAGAATATTCTGATATGAGATTAAAAGATATATTTTACATTCTTGAAGAAAGTACTAAAAGGTACTTAGAGAATAAAGAAATAAATATAAAGCTTAATTTTAAAATTAGTAAAGATTTTAGAACAAAGGAGCATTATCACATAATATCAACATTAAGGAATCTAATAAATAACTCAATTGAAGCTATTGATAGTAAATCTTTAGATGGTATAATAATAGTTAGCTATCACAGTGATAGTGATAATCATGTATTTAAAGTTTATGATAATGGAAGAGGTATAAAGAAAAAAGACTTAGAATATATTTTCCAACCAGGTTTTTCAACAAAATATAATAGAGAAACAGGAGATATAAACAGAGGTTTTGGCTTAACTCTAGTAAAAGATGTAGTGGAAAACCATTTCCGAGGAAAAATAAAAGTTGAATCAAACTATAATGTAGGTACGGTATTTGAAATTTTATTGCCTAAAAACAAAATATAAAATGGAGGTGAGAAATTGACAAAGTTTTATATAGTTGAGGATGATACAAGTGTAGTGAAAATTTTAGAAAACATAATAGAAGATGAAAATCTCGGAGAAGTCATAGGGTATTCATGTAATGGTAAGGATGCAGTAAAAGAAATATATTTAAAAAAACCTGATGTAGTACTAGTTGATTTATTAATGCCTGAGCTGGACGGAATAGACTTAGTTAAGGAGATAAAACGAAAATGTAGTAGTATACGATTTATAATGATTTCTCAGGTATCATCAAAAGAAATGATTGGTAAGGCATATAAGGCTGGGATTGAGTTTTTTATAACAAAACCAATAAATATTATTGAAGTTGTTAATGTAATAGAAAAAGTTATTGATAAAAAGAAAATAGAAGAAACTTTGTATAATATAAAAGATATGTTTGAATCGTTAGAACTAAGGAAAGAAAATATAGTAAAAAAAGAAGTAGACAGATATAAAAAGATAAAAGAAATTCTAAGTAAATTAGGGATATTAGGAGAAAAAGGAAGTGAAGATATCCTAGACATTTGTTACTATCTTATTGATAATAAACAAACTAGATTTAATTATAAAATAAGCGAAATTTCTAGTATTTTAAGTGATAATCCTAAAGCAATGGAGCAAAGAATAAGAAGGGCTATAAATAAAGCATTAACGAACATAGCTAATTTAGGTATTGAGGATTATATGAATGATAGCTTTATTAAATTTTCAAATACTTTATTTAATTTTGAAGATGTAAAAGCCGAGATGGATTATATAAGAAAGAAAAGAACTACAGGTGGAAAGGTTAATGTAAAAAAGTTTATAGAAGGGCTTTTATTCAAAAGTGAAATATAAAACAAAGATACTTGCATTTTAAAGAAAATTCTGTGTATGAAAATGAGTTTTTTTGTATTATTTTAAATACCCTCTTTATAATCAAAATAGGGAATTAAAAGGAGGGGAATAGAGTGAAGAAAAGAATGAGTCTCACAAAGAAGATATTAGTTGGGTTAATTTTAGGTGCGTTGTTTGGGTTAATTTTAAATAAAATTCCATCGGATTTTATAAAAAATACTATTTTTGTTAATGGTATATTGAAATTGGTTGGACAAATATTTATAAACTCTATAAAGATGTTAGTTGTACCTTTAGTATTTGTATCGTTAGTATGTGGAGCTTCTGCAATTGGAGATGTTAAGAAACTTGGGAGAGTAGGAGTTAAAACTTTAGGATTCTATATGGCTACAACAGCTGTGGCTATAACTTTAGCTTTAGTTATAGCAAAAGTTATAAACCCTGGAATAGGACTTGATTTATCTAATGTCTTAAAACAAGAACCTACAATAGGAACAGCAAAACCACTAGTGGAAGTAATAACTGATATGGTACCACAAAATCCAATAGCTTCTTTAGCTAATGGTTCTATGTTACAAATAATTGTATTTGCCTTGTTCACTGGAGTTACTATGGCACTTATAAGAGAAAAAGCAGAACCAGTGATTAATATATTTAATTCACTTAATGAAATAATAATGAAAATGGTCAAATTAATAATGCTTATTGCTCCATATGGTGTATTTGCTCTTATAGCGAAAACGTTTGCTACTGTAGGGTTTGAAGCCATGTTTCCATTATTAAAATACATGCTTGCTGTGCTATTAGCTTTACTTATTCACGCTCTCTTTACATATATGGGCGTTTTAGGTTTGCTAGGAAGACTTAATCCAATAAAGTTTTTTAAGAACATGGGTTCAGCGATGAGTGTTGCATTTTCTACAGCATCTAGTAGTGGAACTCTTCCATTAACAATAGAAACAGTAGAGAAAAAATGTGGAGTATCAAAAAATGTAGCATCTTTTACATTACCTCTAGGAGCAACTATAAACATGGACGGAACCGCTATAATGCAAGGTGTTGCAGTAATATTTATATCTCAAGTATATGGTATAGATTTATCTATTCAAGCAATATTAACAGTTATTTTTACAGCTGTACTTGCATCTGTAGGAACGGCAGGGGTTCCAGGAGTAGGGCTCATAACTCTTTCAATGGTTCTTACATCAGTTGGACTACCTGTAGAGGGAATTGCATTAATTATAGGAATAGATAGACTACTTGATATGTGTAGAACAGTTGTTAATATTACTGGAGATGCAGTTTGTACAATAGTGGTAGCTAAATCAGAAGGTGAGTTTGATGAAAATGTATATTATGCTGAAAACGAATCCATAGAATATGAAGGACTAGAAAATAATAAAGAAACTTTTAGTAATTCTGCATCTGAGTTGATATAAAAATTTGAATTAAAGGGTTAGACGTAAAGTCTAACCCTTTAAATTATATTAAAAGTAATTTTCTGATTTTAGATATAGAAAAATTAGGACAAATGTAGTAAAATATATTTGACAACATTCGACAATGATAGACTAATACAATTAAATAGGCTAGGTGGTATTATGGAGATTAAGGATTTACATGGTAAGTATTTTTTAAAGGTTGATTTAGAGAGAAATTTAGTTTATGAAAAGCCTATAGGGTATTGGACAAGTGAAGATGTAAAAAGATTACATAACGATTATGTGGAAAAAATTGTTCCACTATTTAATGGGGAAGAATGGGCAAAGCTTTGTGATTTGTCAGCTTATAAGGTTTCGATGATTACCGAGGATATACAAGATCATGTTGAGTGGGGCTGGAAAAATGCTTTTACAACAGCTGCTACAGTTTTAGATAAGTATGACAATTATAGGTCAGTAATCGAATTACAAATGAAAATAGCAGCAAAAGATAAATCTTTTAAACAGGAGTTCTTTTATAAAATTGAAAACGCAGAAAAATGGCTTAAAACACAGGGTTTTTAGGATGACAGAGAATATTCTCTGTCATTTTTTTATGCCGATATTTAATAATTTTACATTGCATTAAAAAGCAAAATTTTCAAAAAATTAAGAATGTTATGGAGGGATAATAGAATATATATTGAATAATAAAATATGTCAATATAACAAACGCTTGTTCACATGATGAACATTATTTGACGGAAGGAGTTATAAAGTGAGCAGAAATCAATCATCTATACAAAAAACAATTAACATATTAAAGCAATTAGCTAGAGCACCTTATGAAATGACAGCATTAGAGTTATCTAATGAACTAAGTATAAATAGAAGTACGGTACATAGAATATTGAATACTTTAAAGGATGAAATGTTAGTTTTACAAAATCCTGTGAACAAAAAGTATACTCTAGGGCCTATGGCCTATCATATTGGCATAGCTTATATTAACAATCAAACTAATTCTGAGCAGATAAAATATATATTGAATGAAGTAGCAAAGGAAACTAAACAATCTGTAGGATATGCAATGTTAATAGATGGTAAGATAATGAATATATATGAGATTGAGAACTATCAACCAATAAAAATAGGATATAGACCTGGAAGCTTTTATCCAATTCATTGCGGTGCTTATGGTAAATGCATAACTGCTTTTATTGAGCCTAAAGAAAAATTAAAGAAGATAGTTTATTCTTCAGAACTATATAAGAAAACCCCTAATACAATTACTGACCCAGAAGAATTATTAAAGGAATATGAGAAGATTAGAAAAAATGGTTATGCAATAAGTAATGAAGAAAGCTTACTAGGAGCCATAGGAATTGGCGCACCTGTGAGAAATTCTAGCGGTAAAGTAATTGGGAGTGTTGCAGCTGCATCAATAAAAAGTGCTTTAACTAATAGTGATTTTGAGTTTATTAAACAAAAAGTAATAGAAGCAGCACAAAAAATTAGTAAGTTTATTCCATAAGAGGAGGTGGTGTTAATTAACCTTAATAAACTGATAAAGGAGGTGAAAATTAATAAAAATGCAGTATATATATGGTGACGAAAAAGAGAAATGTAAATGAAAGGTCTTTCGAGTAAGGGATGATAATATAAAGACCCTTCACTTACAAATAAAAATTAATAACAACAATATGATAGTACAGTTATAAATAAAAATCAATACTAATAATGAAATTAAGGAGGTTTTATGATGTCTGTAAAAATTCAAGAAAAAAAGAAATTTAAGGTTCCTCATACCTATGTAATTCTTTTTAGCGTAATAATAGTAATGGCTATATTGACATATATAATTCCAGCAGGTCAATTCGATAGAATAGAAGGTCCAAAAGGTAGAACTATTGTAGACCCTGATTCTTTTCATACTGTAGAGCAGAATCCAACAACGTTTTTTGACTTATTTAAGGCAGTTCCAAATGGAATGAAAGATGCTGCTAAGATAGTATTCTTTATTTTTATAGTTGGTGGTTCATTTCAAATTATAACTGCAACTGGAGCAATAGAAGCTGGTATTGGAAAAATAGCTTTAGCTTTAAGAGGAAAAGAAAAGCTAATGATTCCAATATTCTTAATATTATTTTCTCTTGCAGGTGGAACATTTGGTATGGCAGAAGAAGCAATTGTTTTTGTTCCTATAGGTATTGCATTGGCGAGAGCACTAGGCTATGATGCAATTACAGGTACTGCTATGATTACGTTAGGTGCTGCTTGTGGTTTTACTTCCGGGTTTATGAATCCATTTACTGTAGGAGTAGCTCAAGGTATTGCTGAACTACCATTATTTTCAGGTATAGGATATAGATTGATAATATTAGTAGTTATGCTTACAGTTACAATATGGTATGTAATGAGATATGGAAATAAAGTAAAAAATGATCCAGAAAAGAGTTTAGTTAGAGAATTAGAAATAGAAGAAAAAGATAAGGTTATAGATTTATCAAATATACCTACCCTTGAATCAAGACATTACTTAGTGCTACTTGCAGTAGTAGTAGGTTTTGGGTTCATAATTTGGGGAGTATTTACATCAGGATGGTATATAACTGAGATAGGTTCAACATTTTTAGCTATGGGTATAATAGGTGGATTTTTAGGGAAACTTGGTCCAAGTAAAATTGCTGAAGAATTTGTTGTAGGGGCTAAATCTATAGTGTTCGGTGCTTTAGTTGTAGGGATAGCCAGAGGAATATTGGTTGTTATGAAGGATGGACTTATTATCGATTCCATAATCAATGGATTAGCTTTAGCTATTCAAAATCTACCTAAATCCATATCTGTTTTAGGAATGTATATAGTCCAAGTAGTTATAAACTTCTTTATTCCTTCAGGTAGTGGTCAGGCTGCAGCAACTATGCCTATAATGGCTCCATTAGCAGATGTAATCGGGGTAAATAGACAAGTTGCAGTTACAGCATATCAATTTGGTGATGGGTTTACAAACTCCATAATTCCGACTTCAGCAGCTTTAATGGGAGTTTTATCAATAGCTAAGATAAAATACGAGAAATGGGTTAAATTCTTATGGCCTCTTATGCTAATTTGGCTAGTTATTGGTGCTATATTCCTTATTACAGCTAATGCTATAAACTATGGTCCTTTTTAAAGACAAAACCGAGGTAAATCAAATGATTGATATAAAAGAATATTATGACAAAGAAGAATTGATAAGGCTTACTCAAGAGCTAGTTAGAATCCCAAGTCATAAAGATGTACCTAATAGAGAAAAGGAAGTTGCTGAGTATATTCATAGGTTTTGTATTGAAAATGGTTTAAAATCAAAACTTCAGCCTGTTGATGGGGAAAGAAAAAATGTACTTGCATATTTAGAGGGGATTGGAAATGGGAAATCCTTGATGTTTAACGGACACACAGATACTGTTCCACCTTATAAAATGACCATAGACCCATTTGCTGCAGAAATAAAAGATGGATACATATATGGTAGGGGTACTGTAGACATGAAAGGTGCTTTAGCTTGTATGCTTATAACAATGCTTGCTATAAAAAGATCCGGTATAAAGTTAAAAGGAAATATTATATTTACAGGAGTAATCGGTGAAGAAGAAAAAAGTGAAGGAACAGAACATATTGTAAAATCTAAAATAAAAGCTCATGGTGCTATTGTAGGAGAACCATCAAATTATGAATATGCAATAGGGCATAGAGGGCTTGAGTGGTTAGAAATAAAAATAAAGGGAAAAGCGGCTCATGGTGGAATTCCCCATTTAGGAGTTAATGCTATTTCTAAGGCAGCTAAATTAATAACAAAAATAGAAGAAGAACTATATCCAAAACTTGAAAAAAGATATAACGAATATATGGGACCATCTGTAATGAATTTTGGAAGAATTGAAGGAGGAAGTCAGCCAAGTACAGTTGCTGACTGGTGCTCCATAAAAATTGATAGAAGATATATACCTGGTGAAACAGTAGAATCAGTTATAGGAGAATACCAGCAAATAATAGACAAACTAAAAGCAGAAGATCCTGAATTTGATGCAGAAATAGTAAGAATGCCGAATAATATGTTAACTCTAGACCATTTGTATTTAATGACTGAGCCCAATGAATTAATAGTTAGTTGTACTAGAGAGGCTTTAAAAGAAGTCATTGGCAGGGAACCAGACATTACACGAAGAAGAGGATGGACAGATGCAGCATTATTATCTAGTTTTGGTAATATTCCTACAGTAGTATGTGGTCCAGGAGATATCTCATATTCCCATACTAAAGATGAAAGAGTACCTATAAATGACTTAGTAAATATGGTAGATGTGTATTCAAGAATAGCAATGAAATTTTGTGGAGTAGTAGAGTAATATAGTCAGGGTTTTTCTCCCTGTCTGTATTACTTAAAATTGAGGATGTGGAGTTTATGAAATATCCTAGATTAGAGATATCCTTACCTAAAATTACTCACAATACAAAGGTTGTAGTAGGTATATGTAGGAAGTATGGAATAGAAGTAGTAGGAGTTAATAAAGTTTCTTGTGGTTCATTTGAAATTGCTCAAGCTATGGTGAATGGTGGAGTTGAAATTATTGCAGATTCAAGATTGGAGAATTTAATAAATATAAAAGATATTAATGTTAAGAAAATGCTGCTTAGACTTCCGATGATAAGTGCAGTTGAAGAGGTTGTGGAATATGCAGATATATCATTAAATTCAGAATTAAAAACTATAAAGAAAATATCTGAGATCGCAGATAGAAAAGGGAAAGTTCATAATGTAGTGTTGATGATAGATGTTGGTGATTTAAGGGAAGGAATTTTTAAAGAAGATGATGTATTTAAGATAGTTAAAGAGATTATAAAACTAAAAGGAATAAATCTACTTGGACTTGGAACTAATCTTACTTGTTTTGGAGGTGTTATTCCAACAGAGGATAATTTAGGAAAACTAATTAGCTTAAAGAATAAAATAGAGGATATATACAATATTAAATTAAATGTATTGTCAGGTGGGAATTCAAGTAGCCTACACCTTATACAAAAGGGACAACAAATTCCAAAAGGTATCAATCAATTAAGATTAGGAACTTCTTTAATATTAGGTACAATTGAAGTAACTAATAGTATAATACAAGGAACACATAGGGATGCATTTAGATTAATAGCAGAAATAGTTGAAATTAAGCAAAAACCTTCAAAGCCAATAGGAAAGATAGTAAATGATGCCTTTGGTAATATACCAGTTTTTAAAGACAGAGGAATAAGAAAAAGAGCAATTTGTGCAATAGGAAAGCAAGATATTGATTTGAACTGGATGAAATCAGAAGATAAAGACATAATTATCTTAGGAGGAAGTAGTGACCATTTAATTTTAGATATTACAGATTGTAATACAAACTATGATGTAGGAGATAAAATAATTTTTATTCTTGATTATGTAGCTATACTTAAAGCTATGACTTCTCAATATGTTAATAAAGTTTATTTACAAGAGGGTTAACCATATCGAGGGGGAAATAATGTGTATGATATTAAAATCATTAACGGCAAGATTATAGATTTTGACGTTAATCAGATAAAAGATTGCAACATCGGTATTAAGGATGGAAAGATTGTTAATATAGGGAATTTAATAGGAAAGGGTAAAACCGAAATAGATGCACATGGAATGATTGTTTCACCTGGATTTGTAGATATACACATGCATGAAGAAGTAATTGGGACTTCACCAGACGGAGATGACTATGATATAGCTAATAAGATGCTTCTAATGGGGGTTACCACCTGTGTTGCAGGCAATTGTGGAAATAATAGACAGTCATTAGATTATTTCTTTGATTTTATTGATAAAAATGGTTCACCAGTAAACTATTTATCCTTTATAGGTCATAATTATTTAAGAAAGTTAGTTGGGATAGAAGATAGATATAGAGAAGCAACAAAGCAAGAGATAGAAGATATGAAGAAATTACTTATCCATGATATTAAAGAAAATGAGGCTATTGGTATTTCATTTGGCTTAGAATATTCTCCAGGGACTACTATAGAAGAAATTGTAAATCTATGTGAAGGAGTAAAGGAAGAAGAAATAATACTTTCAGCCCATTATAGAAAGGATGCAAAATATGGCATAGATTCTATTAAAGAAATGATTGAGATATCAAAGCTAACAAGGAAACCAATGCAAATTTCTCATATAGGAAGTTGTACAGCTTTTGGTATGATGAAGGAAGCATTAGAAATCATACAAGATGCTATAAACAATGGAGTAGATGTAGCAGCAGATTGCTATCCATATAATGCCTTTAGTACGTATATAGGTTCTGCTGTATTTGATGAGGGATGTTTTGAACTATGGAACAAATCCTATGATAGTATTATGTTGACTGAAGAACCATATAAAGGGGTAAGATGCAATAAAGAATTATTTTATAAAGTAAGAAATGAATACCCTGAAATGTTAGTTGTTGCATTTGTGATGGAAGAAGAGGAAGTTATAGAAGCACTTAAAGCACCATTTGTTTATGTTGCAAGTGATGGGTTATATCGAAGGGGGCAAGGACATCCAAGAGGAGCTGGTACATTTCCAAGGGTTTTAGGGAGATATGTTCGTGAAAAAAATGATGTATCATTAATTGATGCACTAAGGAAAATGACGTTACTGCCAGCTAAAAGATTGGGATTAAAAAATAAAGGGAATATAAAAGAAGGTGCTGATGCTGATTTAGTTATATTTGATCGTGAAACTATAATAGATGATGCTACTTTTGAAGAACCTACTAAGCCACCAATTGGCATAAAACATGTTATTTTACACGGTAAAATAGCTGTTAATGATAATACGATTATAAACAACAGATTAGGAAGAGTAATTAGAAGAAGCGAACTATGGTAAAGGGGGAAATGGGAATGAAAAAGAGAGTATTATATTTGATAGAAGAAGTGAAAGATGAGCTTATTGAATTAAGCGAGTATATATATAATAATCCAGAATTAGGATATGAAGAGGTGAAGTCCAGTAGAGCACATATTGAACTATTAAGGAAATATGGATTTAAAGTAGAAGAAAAATATCTAGGTATTAAAACAGCTTTTAAAGGAGAATTTGATAGTTTAAAGCCAGGTCCTACTATAGCTTATTTAGCAGAATATGATGCATTGCCACAAATAGGTCATGGGTGTGGACATAATCTATTAGGCACTACAAGTACAGGTGCAGGAATAGTTTTAAGTAAATTAATATCAGAGCTTGGAGGTAAAATAATAGTTTTTGGTACTCCTGCAGAAGAAACTAGTGGAGCGAAGGTACAAATGGTAGAAAAAGGAGCATTTAATGATGTTGATGTTGCAATGTTAGTCCATCCAGGGGATGAACATTATAAAAGTGGAAGTTCATTAGCAATGGAAGCTATACAATTTACTTTTAGAGGGAAATCATCCCATGCCGCTGCTTATCCTGAGAAAGGTATCAATGCACTTGATGCAGCTATTAATACATTTAATAACATAAATTCGTTAAGAGAACATATAAGAACAGATGCTAGAATTCATGGAATAATAGTAGAAGGAGGAAAGGCAGCTAATATTGTTCCAGATTTAGCTATTGCTCAGTTTTATGTAAGGGCTACAACTAAGAAATATTTGAAGATATTAAGAGAAAGGGTAATAAATTGTGCAAAGGGTGCTTCACTAGCAGCAGGCACACAATTAGAAATTACTAACTATGAAGCATCATATGATAATCTAGTTACAAATCAAACATTATCTGAATTATATAGTAAAAGATTAAAAGACATGGGAGTAGAAAAGATATACGAATCAAGGGAAAGCTATGGTTCATTAGATATGGGAAATGTAAGCCACGTTTGCCCTTCAATACATCCATATTTTAAGATAAGTGAAAAGGAAATAGTAGCACATACAAGGGAGTTTGCTATGGAAACAATTACTGAGTTTGCATATGAAAATATGTGTAAAACTATAGGAGCTTTAGTTTTAACAGCCATTGATATAATACAGGATAAACAATTATTAAGTAAAATTAAGAAAGAATTTGAAACAACTGAAAAATAATATTAGTTGCTAATAGGCAAGATTATAAACAGAGGTGAGTAGATTGGTAAAAGATAGGATACGAAACAATAAGTTATTTAAAAAGATAACTTCAGCTGAGGAAGCAGCAATGTTTATCAAAGATGGTATGACAGTAGCAACTAGTGGCTTTACACCTTCAGGTTATCCAAAGGCAGTACCATTAGCTTTAGCAGAACGAGTAAAAAATACTGGGGCAAACATAGGGATAACTTTAATAACAGGAGCATCGGTAGGAGAAGAGCTAGACGGGGAACTTTCAAAGTGTGGAGTTATTAAAAAAAGATTACCATATCAAACCCAAAAAGATTGTAGAGATAGAATAAATTTAGGAGATATACATTTCGTAGATATGCATTTAAGTCACCTTCCTCAATATATTAAATATGGATTCTTAGGTCATATTGATATTGCTATTATAGAAGCTGTTGCGATAACAGAAGAGGGATATATAGTTCCATCTACATCAGTAGGAAATACACCGACTATAGTTGAAAAGGCTGAAAAAGTAATTATTGAAATCAATACAAGCCAGCCTTTAGATTTAGAAGGGATGCATGACATTTATATTCCTCAATCTCCGCCCAACAGACTTCCAATACCAATTACAAAGGCAAGTGATAGAATAGGAACAAATTATGTTCCTATAGATATAGACAAAATAGTTTGTATAGTTATCACTGATATTAAAGATAATGTTAGACCTTTAGCTGAAGTAAATGATGTTAGTAAAAAGATGGCTGAAAACTTGATTGGCTTTTTAGAGGATGAGATTAAATTTGGAAGGATACCTAAAGAACTATTACCTCTACAATCAGGGGTAGGTTCAGTAGCAAATGCTGTTCTTAAAGGTCTACTTAATTCGAAGTTTGATAATATTCAGTTTTATACAGAAGTTATACAGGATTCTGTAATTGACTTAATAGATGCAGACAAAGTAGAAATAGCTTCGGGTACATCAATAACACCTTCAAAGGAAGGATTAGTTAGGTTTTATAATAACATAGATAGATATAAATCTAAGATAATACTAAGACCTCAAGAAATTAGTAATAATCCAGAAGTTATTAGAAGGTTAGGGATAATAGCTTTAAATACAGCTATTGAAGTTGATATATATGGAAATGTTAATTCTACAAATATAATGGGGAGTAGAATGATGAATGGCATAGGGGGCTCAGGAGACTTTACTAGAAATGCTTATATCTCTGTGTTTACAACACAATCTATAGCGAGAAATGGAGATATTTCAACAGTTGTACCAATGGTGGCTCACCATGATCACACAGAACACGATGTTGATGTTATTATTACAGAACAAGGTATTGCTGATTTAAGAGGATTGAGTCCAAAAGAGAAAGCAGAAGTTATTATCAAAAACTGTGCTCATCCTGATTATAAAGAAGCCCTTAAGGATTATTATAAAAGGGCAAAAAAAATAAAATACAACCATACACCTGTTATTTTAGATGAAGCACTATCATGGCATAAG
>NZ_ARZA01000045.1 GCF_000387765.1 Caldisalinibacter kiritimatiensis | reverse complement strand
TGATTCCTCAGGGCTACGCCCACTTCATTTTATCAAAATTTTTTATACTTTCCTAGACAAGAACAAAGTCAACTTCGTTGATTTGTTAGTTAGTAGTTCGTTTAAAACCTATATTTAACTCAATTACTGGATATAAAACAATATACTTTTTTATAAAACAAAAAAAGAGAGATTTTAAAAATCTCTTTAAGAATTTTGTATTTTCCTTGTATTTAATACTTTATATTCCACTTCTAGCTCTTTACTCATAATATTAATGACTTCTCTAATATATTGACTATCTTCCTCAGTAACCAATATTATATGATTAAAATGTTTCTTAAGTACATCTATATAATATTGTACATCTTCACTATCATTCACAATTATTTCTATTGTCTTATCTGTTTGTTTATTTTTCCTAGTAGTAAAATCATAATACACGTTTTTTATAAAAGCTATAATTCCATACACAAAGAAAACATATACAAAAACTGTAAGCAACCAAATAAACACTTACCCCCACCTTCTTTCATATGTTTCATTATTATAATATGCAGGTTATTAGTTTATGTGATAAACAAAGTCGACTTCGTCGATTTGTTAGTTAGTAGTTAGTAGTTTTTTAGCCCTTTAATTAGGCTCAAATGCCTTTAAACACTACTACTTTTTTCATTTCACTTCTACCTGTGTATTTAACTTAATTACAATCTATACAGTAAATATACTTTCTTAGAAAAAAAAGCTGATGAGCTAAGCCCATCAGCTTTTTTTATTCTCCTAAACCTTCTTTTCTAAGTATCTCTGCTTTATCTGTTTTCTCCCATGGAAGGTCTAAATCAGTTCTTCCAAAGTGACCATAAGCTGCAACCTGTCTGTAAATAGGTCTTCTTAAGTCTAAATCTCTAATGATAGCAGCTGGTCTTAAATCAAAATGCTTCTTAACTAATTCTTCAATTTCGCTTTCTTCTATCTTATTAGTTCCAAAAGTATCAACTAAAACTGATACTGGCTGTGCAACACCTATAGCATAAGCTAATTGAACTTCACACTTATCAGCTAATCCTGCAGCTACTATGTTTTTAGCAACATATCTTGCAGCATATGCAGCTGATCTGTCCACTTTTGTTGGATCCTTACCAGAGAATGCTCCACCGCCATGACGTGCATATCCTCCATATGTATCAACTATAATCTTTCTACCTGTTAATCCAGCATCTCCTTGTGGTCCACCTATTACGAATCTTCCTGTTGGGTTAATATAATACTTAGTATCATTATCTAGTAGCTCTCTAGGAATAACTTTAAAGATTACATGTTCTCTTAAATCTCTCTCAATAGTTTTTAAATCTACTTCAGGACTATGTTGTGTTGAAATAACTACAGCATCAATTCTGACAGGTTTGTCATCATGATATTCAACAGTAACTTGAGTCTTACCATCAGGTCTTAAATAATCTAATGTACCGTTTTTTCTAACCTCTGATAATCTTCTTGCAAGTTTGTGTGCTAAAGATATTGGAAGAGGCATTAGCTCTTCTGTTTCATTACAAGCATAACCGAACATTATTCCTTGGTCTCCAGCACCTATAGTATCTAACTTATCTTCTTCACTATTTCTGTACTCAAGTGCTTCATCTACTCCCATAGCTATATCTGGTGATTGCTCATCGATAGAAGTAAGTACTGCACAAGTGTCACAGTCAAAACCATATTTTGCTCTTGTGTAGCCTATTTCTTCTATTGTTTTTCTTACAATCTTAGGTATATCTACATAGCAATTTGTTGATATTTCTCCTGATACTAAAACTAATCCTGTAGTAACCGATGTTTCACAAGCTACCCTAGCTTCTGGGTCACACTCTAAAATTGAATCTAATATAGAATCTGAAATTTGGTCACAAATCTTATCTGGGTGTCCTTCTGTAACTGACTCTGAAGTAAATAACCATTTTCTCATTATATATACCTCCCTCTCATTTATAAATTCTAAATTTTAAATTTTGAATTTTGAATTTTAAATTATCAATCAGTATTTTACTTCATTAAAACAAGTTTTATTTAACATTTAGAATTTACAATTCAAAATTATTTTATTAAAAATAAAAATCCCCTTCCAAAAGGAAGAGGTAAGTTGCAACGTTCACCTCATCTTTCAGAATCCGTGTTCTGTGGGACTTAGCACCTTGTAATATATTACAGGTTGCCGGGTTTCATTGGGCCCATTCCCTCCACCTCTCTTGATAAGGTATCAAGATTTTTAATTGTTGATTTAAATATATCACAGTACGTATCCTATGTCAATATTTTATAATTTATACCAGAGATTTCGCATCTAATTTCCAGTAAAAACTTTACTTTCCCTTAATTTGTAATG
>NZ_ARZA01000044.1 GCF_000387765.1 Caldisalinibacter kiritimatiensis | reverse complement strand
CAGCCCCTGCATCGGACTTTCACCGACAAGCAAGCGCCCATGCTGGGCGCACTAAAAAAAAAAGACAGTCGTTAATAGACTGTCCTAAAATTCAAATTCTATTTTATTGCATCTAAAATACTTAAAGAAATATTTGATGCATGGTCTGCTATTCTCTCAAGATTACTAATGATATCTAAAAACACTATTCCTGAAGTTGGATGACATAAAGATTTATTTAATCTTTCAATGTGATTTGCTCTAAGCTGTTTTTCCATTTTATCTATCTCTTTTTCATAATTAATCACTTTTTTAGCCATTTCCATATCTGCAGTTTTGAATGCCATAAGAGCTAAGTTAAATGATTCTTGGACTTTATTAAACATTGTTTCTAACTCTTTTTTAGCTTCATCAGTAAATTCTAATCTATGGTCTATTGTGTATTGTGATAATTCAGCAATATTATCAGCATGGTCTCCAACTCTTTCTAAATCATTGATAGTGTTAAACAATGTTGTTATTGTTGCTTGTTGCTCATCTGTTAACGGTGCATGAGTAAGTTCTATCAAGTACTTAGTTATGTCTTTTTCTAATTCATTAATTTGTTTTTCTATCTCAAATACTTCATGCGTAAGTTTTTCATCTCTTTCAAAGAAAGAATTAATTGATGTCTTAAAAGAATTTTCTACTATTTTACCCATTCTTAATACTTCTTTTGAAGCCTGTCCAGCTGCTATAGAAGGTGTCTCAATTATTCTTGAATCAAGATATTTTAATCCTTGTGTTATCTCTATTTCCCCTGGTATTATTCTCTTAACAGCTTTTACTATAAACCCGGCAAATGGGAATTGTACAATAACATTTATTACATTAAATAATGTATGTGCATGGGCAATTTGTCTTTGTACATCGTTTTTTGCCAATATGTCTACAAGTTTTAAAATCGGGAATTGTAGCACAAAAATAAATAGCAATGTACCTATTATGTTAAATAAAAAGTGCATAAGTGCTGCTCTTTTGGCAGTCTTACTCGCTCCAATACTTGAAAGTAGAGCAGTTGTTGTTGTACCAATATTATCACCATATAATATAGGAAGTGCCATTTCTACATTTATTAAGCCTTGTCCTGCTAAAGCTAATAATAATCCTATAGAAGCACTACTACTTTGTACAATAGTAGTTAAAGCAAATCCAACTACAATTCCTACATATGGGTTATTTAAACTTGTTAGAATATCTTTAAATGTTTGAGATTTACTTAAAGGTTTTAGATATGAACCCATAAAATCCATACCTACAAAAAGTATACCGAAACCAATAAGTATTTCCGCTATTTCTTTATTTTTCTTTTTTGATGAAAATATCCAAATTCCTACTCCTATAGCAACAACAATCGGTGCTATATCTGTTAATTTGAAAGCTATTAACTGAGCAGTAATTGTAGTACCTATATTAGCCCCCATGATAATACCTATAGCTTGACTTAAATTCATCAATCCTGCATTAACAAATCCAATTGTCATAACTGTTGTTGCGCTACTACTTTGGATTATCATTGTCACAACAGTTCCAACTAAAACTCCCATAAACCTATTATTAGTCAAAATCTCAATTAACTTCTTCAACCTATCCCCAGCAACTTTTTGAAGACCCGTGCCCATTAAGTTCATACCATAAAGAAAAAGTCCTAGTCCACCAAGTACACCAAAAGCTATTTCCATAATAAATCCTCCCATCTTTATATTGTATTAAATGGCACGTAAATACATAATACTACATAAAGACGGGAGTTTTGTTAAATCCATGTTAAATTTGTTTAGTTTAAGTTATTTTTGTTAACTTTTCGTTAACTAAATTAAATTTGGAAAGCCTGTTTGTCTTAATGCTTCATATAAAATAATATTTACTGAATTTGCTAGATTTAGTGACCTAGCTCTTTCATTTTTAAGCATTGGTATCCTCATTGTTCTTTCCTTATTAGCTTCTAATAGCTCCTTAGGAAGTCCTGCTGTTTCTTTACCAAATACTAAAAAACACTCATCAAAAAACTCCATTTCGGCATGACTATACTTACCCTTAGTAGTTGCATAAAAAAACTTATCTTTTCCATACTTTTCCACAAGTTCGTCAAAGCTATCATAATAATGAACATCCAATAAATCCCAATAATCTAAACCTGCTCTTTTTAAATATTTATCATCAACTGAAAAACCCAAAGGCCTTACAAGATGTAAGCTAGAACCTGTTGCTGCACAAGTTCTAGCTATATTTCCAGTATTTTGTGGGATTTCCGGTTCTACTAATACTATGTTTAAAGCCATATTATCACCTCATTTATGTACTACTTTTCTAATAATAAATTCAATTCAATTTGATTTTCTTCTATTTCAAAAGGTACACACATAATCTCAGGACTTGAAGAGGTATATACCATATGATTACCTTGTAAAACACTTGGTGGTGTTATATCTACTGATGCACCAAAATCGTATAAACCTACAGCTGCATTACCTAATATCATATTACCTAATTCACATATTGCGCTTTTTGCCATTTCATCTAAAACAGCTACTGGCATTCCACCCATCATATTAGAAGCTATTTTTTTTGCTATATCTTCAGTAAGACTAATTACTACTTGTCCTTTTAATGTACCAGTCATTCCTATTATTATTCCAATATTATCTTTTAGGACAACCTCTTTTTTAAAGTAAAAGTCCTTTTGAGTTACTTCTATATTAGCTACCTGAGAAATAATCTCCTTTCCAGACTTTACAAACGGCTTTACTAACTCTTCTTTCAAATCACTTCATCCCTTCAGTTTATTATAATCCCTTAATAGTGATTATAACACACACTATATTTAATAATCTATATAAGTAGAGATATATTTGTGTAAAAATTTATTTAAATCTACTTTTTTCGACACTATTACTTGTTTCCATGAAATCCTTTTATACCATTACTATCTAAAGATACTGTATAATCATAAGCTCTTGTAGTAAAAATATTTTCAGCATCAGCTAAAGTAACTCCTTTTAGCTGTACATTTTTTAGTTCAGCTTCACCTATACCCCTCTTATATGCTTCATATAAATAGTGTACTGCCTGAGGCAAAAATCCCAATAACCTTGCACCAACAGTATCACATGCCACTGGGTCAGTTCCTGCAATTATTAATCCCGGTGTATCTACTGCCTTACCATCAGAAGGCCCTGTTCCTATCATTGCTTTATCTGCACTAATTATTGTAAGGTCTATAGGAAATTTTTCTGCCATAGCTACTATGAAATTATGTAAGTCTTCATGTATTCCTAAATCTTTTTTAGGAAATCCGTGAATTTCAGCAGGAGGCCAGCCTAATGCTATGTTTTTAAGTCCGGCACTCATAGTAGCTTCCTCATGCATTTTTAATTGTGTAAATGACATAAGTACATCCATGTTGTTATATAATTCATTCATTTTTGTTTTTGCTGGGATGTTATGATTTAACTCTAATTCTATATAAGGACCATAGTTCAAATCTATAAATTTTACGTTGTTATCTTTTATTACTTTGTCATATCCTACATACTGCATAACCACATCTGTTGCATCTCCACCTGAACCAGTGGCAACAATTATTTCTTGAGGTTTATATTTTTTTATTATTTTTATCAATTTATCTAAAGTATCTGGTCCAACAACAGTTCCTGTATTAGGTTGCTTTGCTTTAACCCAATTTGGAGTTATAACAACCCTATCTCCTTGTTTTATGATTCTTTCCATAGGTAAGTTATTTAAACATTGTTCTAAAGACTTACTTTCCTTTACATTTTCGGTTATAGAAACAATTGGCTCCATTACTCTTCTATTTCTCATTATTATCCCTCCAAAAAAATAATAGACTTTAGGATTTTTCTTTGTCCTAAAGTCTATTATCTTTAAGTAAGAAGTTATTTATTCAATTAATTCTATTCTATACTTACTAATCTACTAGCAGTTATTGGAGTTATTACAAAGAATAATATAATAGATAAAACTACAAAGATAACAGTTAATATTGTATAAATTAATATTGGTTTTAAATTTAATGAAAATAAAACAAATACAATTCCTGCAAGTAAAACAAGATACAATATTCCTAATAGCAAAGAAAATAATACATTTAAGTTTTGTTTCATAGCTTTTTGTGGATTATCCCAATCAAGAAGAGGTCTTAGAATATCTATGAATATACCTGCTTCAACAACCGGTATACTTCCTAAAAGACCTAATATAAAAACTACTAATATAGTACTAATCTCAAGTTCTACAACAAAAGAAGCCGATCCCAACATTATAACAACAGCAAAAAGCTGTACTAAAAGGCAGCTTAATATTTTACCTAATAAAAAGTGGTCTACTTTAATTGGAATAATCCTAGATATCCAAAATTTTCTACCTTCCCTAGAAAAAGTTGTAGACGCTACACCACTTGTAGCAATAAATATAATTAAAGCTACTATAGCAAGATTTATAATTGGAAGATTGTCTACTGTATAATACCTCATTAAAGAGTTAGCAACTTCTTTAGAGGTTACTAATGGTATCGCTATTGCTATTGGTATAACTATGATACTTCCTATAGAGTTCATCATAAATATTGGAGTCCTTATCAATATTCTCAAGTCTCGCATCATTATGGCGATAATCGGATGATTTTTCTTTGAAGTCTTTTTCTTAAATTCTTTTTCTGACAGCTTCTTTTTCTTTGTAACCGTTTCTTGTCCTCCAATTATACCCTCAAAAAATACTTTTTCACCTATTAATACCATTAAATAAAATGCCAATACAGAAACTCCTATCAATAGCACTAAATTAATCAAACCATTTAAATTATTAGAATTGATTAACGTAAAAGAAGCCCAAACACAAGGTGGAAAAGCTGTACCCATTTTCTTGACTAGCACATCATTTTGAGATGCTATTTGAGCAATATATTCTTGTTCTTGACCTTCTTCTACATTATTACTCATAGATTGGATACCAAACTGTAATCCTATGATTAATACCAGCATCACTACAAACCCTATAATTCTTATTAAGTCTCTTTTCCCTTTTATGTTTGTAACCTTCATGAACAGCATTACTAATATAGTTGATAAAGCTAATGGTATAACAGGAAGAACAATAAATGTTAAAATACTATATATCCAATAAAGTAATCCCCGGGATGCGTTTATTCCATATATTGTAAACACAGGAAGGATAAGTGGGAATATAGTCATATACTCATTAACCACTAAAGTAACAAACTTTGCAATTAGTATTTTATTCGGTTTTAATGGAAGTGGTATAAGTATATTTAAGTCGTTAGAAAAATAAAACTTACCCATTACATATAGTATTCCAAATATAAAAATAACAAACTGTGAAAATAGAAAACCAAGTAATAACAGTAGCCCTTTTTGGCTAATCATTTCAAAGCCTTTATATAAGCCTTCTAGTAATTTAATATACAGAACATATGTAGGGATTAAAGACATTATTACAAAAATAAACACTAATGGCTGCCATAAATCCTTTTTTTGTTTAAAGTATTTATACTTCATCGCTGATATTCCAAAGTTAACATTTAAATTTACTTTTATTAGTGATATTAACTCTCTCATTTTTCAGTCAACTCCAAGAATATATTTTCTAAGGATTCTTTATTAACGGATTGTTGTTTTAATTCTTCCATTGTACCTTGAGCTATAATTTTACCTTTATTAATTATAGCTATTCTATCGCATATTTTTTCTGCAACTTCAAGAACATGGGTTGAGAAAAATACTGTTTTTCCTTCTTCACACCTTTTTCTCATTATTTCTTTTAAATCAAATGCTGATTTTGGGTCTAAACCTACCATAGGCTCATCAAGTATAAAAAGTTGTGGGTCATGAATCAATGCTCCTATTAAAACAACCTTCTGTTGCATACCATGAGAATAGCTTTTTATTGGGTCATTTATTGCATCCTTTAGCTTGAATATTTCTAAATATTTTTCTATGCGTTCAGCTCTTTCTTCTTTTGATACCCCATAAACATCAGCCATAAAGTTTAAGTATTCGATTCCAGTAAGCCTATCATATACTTCTGGAGCATCAGGTACGTAGCTAATAAATGATTTTGCTTTTATTGAATCTTTTTGATTATCTACACCATTTACATATATCTTTCCACTGTCAGGCTTTAATAGTCCAACTACCATTTTTATAGTGGTAGTTTTACCTGCTCCATTTGGTCCTAAGAAACCAAATATCTCCCCTGATTTTGCGTGAATACTTATATTGTCAACCGCTTTAATTTGTCCTTTATTATAGGATTTTGATACATTTTCTATCTTTAACACAATTATCCCCTCTCCAACTGTATAGATTGTAATATAAATATATTATATAATATATTACTATTTTTTCCTAGAAATACTTCAACTGGTTGATTTACTTTCTATTTTGATGTTTTTTCACGAAATTTCCATATAGTTAAGATGAAACAGTTAAAGGCAGAGATAGAAAGGTTTTTAAATGAACTTTACATCCCATATAGTTAAGATGAAACGATATGGGTCATCAATTCTATTTCTATTGCTAAACTCACTTTACATCCCATATAGTTAAGATGAAACGCTTACAATACCATTCAAGGTATTTCAAATGTAATCAACTTTACATCCCATATAGTTAAGATGAAACTACTTATAACAGAAGGCCTTGGCTCTTGCAACACAACTTTACATCCCATATAGTTAAGATGAAACGGTCTATAGCTAGAAGAGCTGCGTTAGCAAGAGATAACTTTACATCCCATATAGTTAAGATGAAACTACTGGAGAACAAGACTTTCATAGTGGCATAGATATTTCCTTTACATCCTGTATTTGTCAAGTGAAAAATCCCCCAGAATTTAATTGAAACTTCCCCTAGTGGAGGAA
>NZ_ARZA01000043.1 GCF_000387765.1 Caldisalinibacter kiritimatiensis | reverse complement strand
AATTATAAATAATAATAAAATACTAAGCTATATTGATAAATTTGGTAGATAGAGGAAGGATATTATGAGTAATACTATGCTTAGTTATAAACTAGGAAAAGTAAAAAAAATATTGAAAAAAGATAAAGCTATTACATTAATTGAAGTAGAAATAAATAAACAAAACTATAAAGCTATAAACTATAATAGCTTATCTGGTGCAGTGTCTCCTGGTGATTTGATAGTAGTTAATACTACTGCTATTGATTTAGGTCTTGGTACAGGTGGTAGTCATTTTGTAATATATAATTATAATAATAAAACACAAACTTTAAATGGTGAAGGTCATATTATGAAATTAAGATACACACCTTTTCAAGTTAAATGCTTAGCAGTGGAAGAACAAAATAGTCCTTACCACAAAAAAATTAAACAGTTCAAGAATTTAAATGGAGCAGTTATAGTTGTAGGAAGTCTGCATAGTATGTTATCTCCAGTAGCAGCTATGATTAAATGGTTAAACCCTAAAATTAAAATTAATTACATAATGACTGATGGAGGAGCTTTACCTATACAATTAAGCGAAACAGTACGGGTTCTTAAAGAGAAAAATATTATTGAAAATACAATTACAATTGGTCATGCATTTGGTGGTGATTATGAATGTATAAACATATATACTGGATTAATTATGTCTAAAGAAGTATTAAAAAGTGACATTACAATAGTAGCCATGGGGCCTGGTATTGTAGGTTCAGCTACTAAATATGGTTTTAGTGGTATTGAACAAGGATATATTCTAGATGCTGTTAATACTCTAAAAGGAACTAGTATAGCTATACCGCGTATCAGCTTTAGTGATAATAGGGAAAGACATGTAGGTATTAGTCATCATTCTATTACAAATCTTTCTGAAATCACCAATACTAAAAGTAATATTATCTTTCCAATTTTAAGCGAGTATAAACTGAGTATAATAAAAAAGCAAATTCAAAATTCAAAATTATATAAAAAACATAATGTATATTATGAAAATGGTTCCGATATTTATAAAGCATTAAATTACTTTGGTTTAAAAGTTTCTACTATGGGAAGAAGCTATCACCAGGATAAAGAATTTTTTGAAGCACTTGGTGCCGTAGGGAAAGGAATATTTAAATTTTTATAATAATATCAATAGCTTCTTTTAAAGTAACATATTCATTAGATAAATCTGCCAAAGCTTCTATTAACTCATCTATTTTCACATAGAAATAAATTTTCTTACTTATAACAATTCTAATCATAAGTACCTCCTCTTTTACTTTACAATATTAATAAGTTTTTATAATATAAGATTAAGAATTATATTCTATTTTATGAAGATTAAACTAATTTTATGCTATTAGGAGGTTTGAATATGACTTTTGAAGAAAAGACTATGAAAAGTGAAAAAATTTACGAAGGAAAAATATTAAACTTAAGAATAGATACAGTAGAACTGCCAGATAAAAAATATACAAAACGAGAAATAGTAGAACACCCTAGAGCAGTAGCTATAGTTCCTATAACTGCTAAAGGTGAAATAATATTAGTTAAACAATACAGAAAACCTGTCGAAAAAGAATTACTTGAGATTCCAGCAGGGAAGCTAGAGGTTGGTGAGGAGCCTAAAACATGTGCTATTAGAGAACTAAAAGAAGAAACTGGCGTTACAGCCAATAAATTGACATATTTATTTGAATTTTTTACCTCTCCTGGATTCTCAAACGAAAAAATGTATCTTTT
>NZ_ARZA01000042.1 GCF_000387765.1 Caldisalinibacter kiritimatiensis | reverse complement strand
GTGATAAACTAAACGAAGACCTAGAGATACTGATAAATGGTGAACCAGTAAAGAAACTCAAAAACAGCAAAGAAGTATCTATTGAGGTGTATAATAATGACCTTATAGAAATAAATGGAGCTAAATGTAGAGAAAAAACTAAAGTAAAGGTTGTGGGCATAAGTAAAAATATAGATACTCCTAAACTCAATTCTACTGTAACAGTATGTCAAAGCATTGATATTTTAGGTAAGGTTATAATAAAATAGACTTGAGAGGTTATACAATTTGATATATAATATTATAGGAAAGTGGTGTGTCTATGAGAGTAGTATCAGTTAGAGGAGCTATAACCGTTGAAAATAATACTAAACAAGAAATAATTTTAAATACTAAGACTTTATTAGAAAACATTATTAAAAAAAACGATATTAAAATAACTGATATTATTAGTATTATATTTTCTGTAACTGACGACTTAGATGAAGCATATCCAGCTGTAGCTGCTAGAGAAATAGGATTAACCTATTGCAGTTTATTATGTCTTCAAGAAATGAAAGTTAAAAATAGCTTAAGGAAATGTATAAGAGTTTTACTATTATTTAATAGTGAATTAAAACAAAATCAAGTTAAACATATTTATCTAAAGGATGCGGTAAAATTAAGACCAGATTTAGCATAGTATTATAAACCACCCGTGAGGTGGTTATAGTTTTATTTAGGGAGGTATTAAGAATGAAAAAAATATCTATAGCAATTGATGGACCAGCAGGTGCAGGAAAAAGTACAATATCCAAAAAGGTTGCAAAAAAGCTAAATATAAACTATATCGATACAGGTGCAATGTATAGAGCAGTTACATTAAAAATGCTAAATAAAAAAATAGACTTATCTGACAAGGAGAATATCATTCAAGTTTTAAAAAACACTAAAATTAGTTATAAAAATAATCATATATATCTTGACGATGAACTAGTAGATAATAAAATCAGAACTAATGAAGTTTCTAACTCTGTGTCTTATATTGCAAAAATAAAAGAAGTAAGAGATATATTAGTAGAAATGCAAAGAAGAATATCTAAAAATACAAGCGTAATAATGGATGGAAGAGATATTGGGAGCAACGTCCTTCCTAATGCAGATTATAAGTTTTTCGTAACTGCATCTGTAGAAGAAAGAGGAAGAAGAAGGTATTTAGAGTTAAAAGAAAAAGGTATTAATGTTGAATTAAACGATATAATTGAAAAAATAAAAACTAGAGATAAAATTGACAGTACTAGAGCTATAGCTCCTCTAAAAAAATGTAAAGATGCAATAGTTATTGATACAACTAATAAAACAATTGATGAATGTATAGACGAAATACTATCGTATATAGTAGAAAGGAGGTAGTGAATGTCATTTTATAGTTTTGCTAAAGGGTTAATGTTTTTTTTACTTAAGCTCTTGTACAAGATAGAAGTTAACGGAATAGAGAATATACCTAATAAAGGAAAGGGTATTATTTGTTCTAATCATATAAGCTTACTAGACCCCATAGTAGTAGCAATAGCTACTCCAAGAAAAATTAACTTTATGGCAAAAAAAGAGCTATTTAATAATTCATTGTTAAGATTTTTACTAAATAAGTTAGGAGCTTTTCCGGTAGATAGAAAGGGTACCTCTTTATCTGCAGTAAAAAGCTCCCTTAAAGTATTAAAACAAGATAGTTTACTAGGAATATTTCCTGAAGGTACTAGAGTAAGAATAGAAAACATAGAAAATGCAAAACCAGGGATAAGTATGATTAGTATTAAAAGTAAGTCACCTATTATACCTATATATATCCAAACTAACTATAGAATTTTTAGTAAAATAACAGTACATATAGGACATCCTATTGAATTTTCAGATTACTATCGAGAGAAACTAACTACTGAAGACTATAAAAACTTAAGTAAAAATGTAATGAAAGAAATATATAGCTTGAAAAGTAATAATCAACCTTAAAAATTGCAAATATATTACTAGGAGGATGAACATTGAAAATTATACTAGCCGAAAATTCAGGATTTTGCTTTGGTGTTGAAAAAGCTATAAACACAGCAATTGAAGTTGTAAATAATGAAAATAAAAAAATATATTCTTTAGGTCCATTAATACACAATAACCAAGTGATAAACATGCTTAATAAAAAAGGCTTAGAAATCATTGATGATATTACCGATATTGATAATGGAAAAATAATAATTAGGTCACATGGTGTACCTTTTAATACAATACAATTAGCTAAACAACGTCATTTGGAAATTATTGACACCACATGTCCATTCGTAAAAAAAATTCAACTAAAGGTTAAAAAATATTATGAAAAGGGATATGCTATAGTAATTATAGGTAATCCCAAGCATCCTGAGGTTATTGGAATTAACGGTTGGTGTAATAATTCTGCACATATAATAAACTCGGAAAATGATATTGATGATATTCCAAAATATGATAAAATATGTATAGTAGCTCAAACTACAGCACGGAAAGACAAGTTCAATAAACTATCTAAATTAATATCTACAAAAGGTAGAGAAGTAAAAATTTTCAATACTATATGCAATGCTACAAAACTTAGGCAAGAAGCATGTAAAAAGGTAGCAAAAAAAGCTGATGCTATAGTTGTAATTGGAGGCTTTCACAGTTCTAACACGCAAAAGCTTGCTCAAATAAGTAGAAAGTTCTGTCCAAATACTTACCACATAGAAACAGCTGAACAACTACCTTTAGATAAACTAATTAACTGTGATATAGTTGGAGTTACTGCTGGTGCTTCTACGCCTGACTGGATAATTAAGGAGGTAATAGAAAAAATGAACAATGCTAATAATAAGATGAGCGAAATGATGAAGGCCATTGAAAATACAATGGTTGATATCCAAAGAGGTGATACTGTAGAAGGAACTGTAATAAGTGTATCTAAAGATGAAGTTATGGTTAATATAGGGTATAAATCTGATGGAATTATTAAAAGAAATGAATTAACAAGTGACCCTTTTAGTAATCCTGAAAATGTAGTTAAAGTAGGAGATAAAATTAAAGTCTATGTGTTAAGCTTAGACGATGGTGAAGGTAATGTTTTATTATCTAAAAAAAGAGTGGATTTTATTAAGGGTTGGAATGAACTTGAAGAAATATATAATAATAAGAAAACTGTTAAAGCTAAAGCAGTAGAAGTTGTTAAAGGGGGTATAATAGCAATTGTAAATGGGATTAGAGGTTTTATCCCTGCATCTCATATTTCTATAAATTACGTTAAAGAGCTGAAAGAATTTATTGGTAAAGAATTTTCTGTTGAAATAATAGAGTTTGATAAAAATAAAAAGAGATTAGTTTTATCTAGAAAAAATATTGAGAAAACTGAAATAGAACAAAAGAAAAACAAATTATTGGAGTCTTTAACGGAAGGCCAAAAAATAAACGGTGAAGTTAAAAGACTTACAGACTTCGGAGCCTTTGTTGAAATAGGTGGTATAGATGGCTTAATACATATTTCAGAATTATCTTGGGGTAGAATTAATCATCCATCTGAAGTAGTTAAAGAAGGTGATTTAGTAGAGACAATAGTATTAAAAGTCGATAAAGAAAACGAAAGAATCTCCCTAAGCTTAAAACAAATTAAACCGCAACCTTGGGAAAACGTAAAGAATCGATATAGTGAAGGAGACGTAATAAACGGAAAAGTCGTTAAGTTAACTAACTTTGGTGCCTTTGTGGAAATAGAACCTGGTTTAGAAGGTTTAGTTCATATTTCTCAAATTTCAAATGAACATATTGCAAAACCTTCTGAAAAGCTTACTGAAGGACAAAAAATAAAAGTAAAAATTTTGAATATTAAAGAAGAAGAAAAAAGAATGAGTTTAAGTATAAAAGAAGTTAATGAAGACGATGTGGAAAAATTCAAGGACTATCAAGAACCACAAGAAGAAATTACTGTCGAAGATATAATGAATAATAAATAGTTATTAAGGAAGGGAACTCTCCCTTCCTCATTTATATCTAACAGGATATTCATTATGAATAAAAAAAATAGAAATGTCAAAAATAATAGTGACCTCACAAAATACATTAAGACCCCCTTTACATTCTTTCTCTGTGGTATATTGCCACAGACTTTTTTTTTATGCTACAATTAATTATAATCTTTTTTAGTAAAGGGGTAACAAAATGGATAAATATGAATTTTTTAAGAAACAAATCTATAAACTTACTGATATCGACTTAAATCTTTATAAAGAAAAGCAAATGAGAAGAAGAATTAACTCACTAGCTAACCGTAATGGTTTTAAAGACTTAGAAGATTATTTTTATGCTATAAAAAAAGATAGAGAATTATTTAACGAATTTATTAACTATTTGACAATTAATGTTTCAGAGTTTTTTAGAAACCCTAAGCAATGGGAAGTTATGGAACATGATATTATACCTAATTTAATTAAAAGAAATGGTAAAATAAAAATATGGAATAGTGCTTGCTCAACAGGTGAAGAACCATACACATTAGCAATGATACTTACTAAATTCTATAATATAAACGAAATAAAAATTTTAGCTACAGATATTGATAAAGCTGCAATTGAAAAAGCAAAGATTGGAATTTATAACGAAAAAAGTTTAAAAAATGTGCATTCAGAATATAAGAAGAAGTTTTTTAAGAAAATAGGTAATTCTTATAAAATAGATGAATCTATTAAAAAGTGTATAGAATTTAAGCATCATAATCTATTGAAAGATGCATATCCTAAAGATAACCATTTGATTTTATGTAGAAATGTGATGATATATTTTACAGAAGAGGCAAAGGTAAAGTTATATAAAAATTTTTATGATTCATTGACTGATGATGGTGTATTATTTGTCGGTAGTACTGAGCAAATCATTTTACCAGAAAGATACAATTTCAAACCTATAAAAACATTTTTTTATGGTAAAGCAATCTAGTTGTCAATATAAATCTTATGTAAACTTTGATGAATATATTATTTACCAATAAGACTAAATGCATTAAGAAGTTGGCATTTAGTCTTTCTTTTTATGCAATTAACTACTTTATTCTACATATAGTTCTAAAGTATTACAGAATATTTTAACACGGTTTTAATTATATCGAAATTTGATGTTAAATTTTTTAATAATTTTGAAGGAATATTACACTATTTAAAGAATTAAATAATTATAAGGCTTAGGAGGTGACTTAATGATAGATCCAGAAAAAGAATATTCAATATCTGAAGTTTCAGAAATTACTGATTATCCACCACATGTTCTGAGATATTACGAAAAGGAATTTGAGTTAGAAATTCCAAGAAACAAATCTAATCACAGATATTACACATATAAGGAAATTGAAAAGCTAAAATATATAAAAACCCTTCAGGAAAAAGGGTTTACTAACAAGCAAATTAAATTAATTCTAAACTCACCAGAAGTATTAGTAAACGAAGGTAATGAGGAAACAGCAGTTACAACCTTAGTAAATCAAGATTCTAATAGTAAGCCTGAATTAACAAGCTTAACAAATCAGATACAGGACTTCCTAATAAACGAAATTAAACCTAAATTAGTAGAACGTGAAAATGCTAACTTACAAGCTATAGAAGAATTAAAGAATGAAATAGAAGAATTAAAAAGAGAAATTAGAAGTAAAGAACGTGACATTTTAATTTGTGAAAATGCTAAATTAAAAATGAAGGTTAAAGAAAAATCATATGAAGTTGTTGAGCTCAAAGAAAGATTACGAAAAGAAAAAGATGATAATAAAGGTATATTTAAAAAAATATTCAAAAGGAAGTAGTGAAATTCAACCAGATGGTTGGATTTCTTTATTTTTACTAATTATACTTAATGGTGCTTTGAATACTTTGCTAAAATCTGATAACATTAATTGTATGGGAACAATTTTATTATTTGCTTGGAGGTAGCATATGGATAAATTTAAAAACATTAAATTAAACAGAGAAAATTCTCAGCATTTATATATTCAGTTATCTAATGCAATAAAAAAAATGATAGTAACTGGGGAACTTGAACCAGATACAAAACTACCACCAATACGTAAACTAGCCAATAAATTAGGTGTAAATAATGTAACTATAGTAAATGCATATAAGCATCTTGAAAATGAAAATTATGTATATAAAAAAGTTGGTAGTGGCACATTTGTTAAACCTAAAATAGAATACCAAGAGATGGGGTTACATGTACCTATAGACACTGAATTTAATTCTGTAGGTAATGATTCTAAACTTATAAATTACGATATTATAACAAATGATGTAACAATAAACTTTGCAAGCGGAATGCCAACACCAGATTTATTTCCAGTATCTGACTTCAAAAAGGCATTAAACGAAATTCTAGATACAGACAAAGGTAATGCATTTGGTTATCAAGAAAGTCAAGGCTTTTATCCATTAAGATGCTCTATAAAAAATTATATTAAATCTTATAATATTGATAGTGAAACTGAGAATATACAAATTATATCTGGAGCTCAACAAGGAATAGATATAATTTCTAAAGCTTTAATTGACTATGGTGATGTTGTTTTTATAGAAAGCCCTACTTATAGAGGCGCAATTGCTTCATTTAAGTCTCGCTCTGCAAGAATTATTGAAATTCCTATTCAAGAAGATGGAATAAATATAAAATCATTAGAAAATAAACTAAAGGTTTTTACCCCTAAGTTTATATATGTTATGCCAAATTTTCAAAATCCAACTGGTTATACTTATTCTAATAATAAAAAAGAAAAGCTACTTGACTTAGCAAAAAAATATGATTTTTACATTATTGAAGATGATTATTTAAGCGAGCTTTCTTTTAATAATCTAAAAGGTTTTCCACTTAAATCTATTGATAAATATGATAGAGTAATTTATATAAAAAGTTTTTCTAAGATTTTTATGCCGGGTCTAAGATTAGGTTTTATGATATTTCCTTTATCTGTATATAATGATGTGATATCTGCTAAACATGTATCTGATATTTCAACCTCTGGTCTTATTCAAAGAACATTTAATTTATATTTACGTAAAGGAATCTGGCAAAAGCATATTCAATATATGCAAACCATATATAAAAAAAGGTTCCAAATTATGACTAATAGTCTAAATAAATATTTACCAAAACAAGTTCATATAAATTTACCAAAAGGAGGATTAAACTTTTGGATTTCATTACCCAATGGCTTTTCATCTAATGAATTATATAATCTATGTATAAAAAATAATATTGTCATAGTTCCAGGTTCAGTGTTTTATAAAGATAAAAACGATAGCAATTATTTTAGATTGAATACTGCCTCAGTTTATACTGAGCAAATAGATGAAGGTATAAAGAAGTTATCAAACATTCTAATACAATTCTTAAAAATATACGGCAATAAAGAATTAAGACCTACTACACCTTTATTGTAAGTTATTTGGTTAATTAAATTTAAAAATGAATAAGTTCATATGAACTTATTCATTTTTAAATTTAAACTCATTTTCTGATATATATATTATTTCATCCATAGGGTCCATTAATATATTTTTTGAAGGATTTAAATATGTATTTGAATCCCTATAAATACCCACTAAAGTAATATTTTTTTCCATTAATTCAATAGCTAATTGTTTATAAGATAATCCTACATATTTAGAAGGTAGCTTAGACTGATAAAACTCGTTTCCATATGAATTTGTTATTAATTCTTTTATCGCTTTACTTACACCTTTATATAAAACACTCCTAACTAAGATTTTACTCTCGATTTCGCTACTAATTAATATATCGTTAACATTTGCTCTTTTAAAATGTATAATATTTGAATTGTTAATAACTTCAGCTACCAAATAAATGTCAGGATTTATTCTGTCTATAGCCAATGCAATAAGAACCGACCTACCATCTATCATATCCTCTTCATTAATATCTTTATCAGCTAAAATAATACCAATTTTAGCTTGTTGTATGTTAGCTCTACTCAAAGTTTTTTCATTTGTTGGGTCACCTTTTATATAAGAGATATTCTCATTATTTGGATAAGGGTTCTGCTCTAATTTGTTATCTATCAAAGCTATTTTTATATTTTTATTTTCATTTATTAATTCTTCAATTATTGACTTTGAACGAAAATTCCAACCTATAATTACTATATGTTTTTTAAATATAACATCCACTAAGCCCATTCCTTTTTTTAATTTTTCTTCTACAAAAATTGAAGCAAAAGAAGCAGTAATAAAACCAAATATACCAATGCCAATTAACATAAGCAAAATAGCAATACTTCTCCCTGTTGGAGTAACTGGATATATATCTCCATAACCAACTGTAGTACTAGTTACAAATCCCCACCAAAATGCATCATTTAAACTGCTTATTTTCTCGTTATGATTTTTTTCACAAAAGTAAAATATAAGGGAACAAATGACTATAAACAAAATTGCTATAAACAGAGATTTATATAGTTTAGACGAAACTAGTGATATATGTAGTTTTTTGAAGAAAGTTAGTAAATTTAATATAATTATTCACTCCTTAGGAAGCTATTTTAAAAAATACAAAACAACTACATATATAGTTGTAATTTGCTTAAATATTTAGAATTCTAGTGATATTTGGCGATAACTTATGTTTTTCCCTGGAAATAACTTTATATAATAAAATATTCTAATATTTACATATAATTAAGCCTATAAAAAAAATCATATTCCCAAAACTAAAAATAGAAAGGAGAAATCATATGAATTCAGATCTGAAAGATTCTAATTGTCTACCAAAAGAAATAATAATGTATAAAAACAAGATTTCTAATTCATTTGACCCTATAAGAAAAGAAATAATCGGCTTTAGTAAATTATCTTATATAATGAATAATATTACTCCTTTTCCAGTAGATAAGAATGAATATTATAAGCATAAATATGAAGGTAACTCTAACCATTTTTTAACTATGTTAGCTTATAACTATATATCTTATAAACTAAAAGATAAAACTAAGCTATATTTAAATAGTAAGGAGCTTTATTATAGTATTAGTTTTATTACAAGATTTTTTGAATATGAGACTCCTATAAATACCACTAATAATAGTATTATATGGATATATCCTAATTATACAATGAAACAATTTTTAGCAAATTGTATAAAAAATAATAAGCTCAATATTTCGTTTGTTGATAATAGTACTTTAACTAAACTAATTATGATAATGGCTGCTTTTGTTAAATATGAATATGATAATGTTGATAAAAACTTTTTTACAGATGATGATTTACTAAATCTGCCTACTTTAATATTAGCTAATATTAAGCTATATGAAAAAGGTTTTTTAAAATTAGTGGAAACGAACGAAGGCGTCGGAGTTGTTGTAGATTTAACTCCCAGAGAAGAACAAGAAAAAAACTTTACAAGTGATATCAATAGACTTAAACATAACATAATTGATGTAATAAACCAAATAGAGAAAGGTAAATATACTATAAATGATTTTATAGAATAGATTGAATTCTATTCTATTTTATGTATGCAATGTAATCAAAATCTAGTTGCAAATATTAGTAATATAATATATAAAAAAACATATAATGCAATAATTTTTTGCTTACGTTGCAATTTTCTGAAAATAGACTTGACATAATAACTATATGATGGTATAATATACATGTAAATACTTAATATAACGGAGGGATGTTATGAAAAGAAATTTAATTGATAGTAAATTAAATTCATTCTCAACAAGTAGATTAAAGAAGTGTGGCTCAATAACATGTATTCATAATATTGACGGATACTGCAATATGGAAAAATGTGAAATTTTCGAAAGAACATTAAAACAAGAATATTAAAATAAAAGAGAAAGAGATTAAATCCTCTTTCTCCATTAATCACCTTAATTGGTGTTTTTTTATTTTTTGTTCTTATATTTTTTTAATCCTTCTTTTATAATATTCATAGCTTTTTTTAGAGATTCTTCATTTAAAACATATGAGATTCTTACCTCGTTTTTGCCAAGACCTTTTGTAGCATAGAATCCCTCCGCAGGAGCCATCATTACAGTTTCATTGTCTATATCAAATTCTCTTAATAACCAAATTACAAAATCTTCTGCATTTTCTATTGGTAATTTTGCAATTATATAAAATGCTCCATGGGGTTTCTTGCATATCACACCTTCAATATCGTTAAGTGCACTATACACTATATCTCTTCTTTTCTTATATTCTTCAACAACTTCATCAAAATAATTATCTGGTACGTTAACCAATTCTGCTGCTCCAATTTGTTCAATAGTTGCAACACATAATCTGCTTTGGCATAATTTTAATATCTGCTTAATTAATTCTTTGTTTTTTGAAGCAATTGAACCTATTCTAGCACCACATGCACTATATCTCTTTGATATACTATCTGTAATAATAACTCTATCTGAAATATCTTCTAAATGAGCAAAACTCATATACTCAAAATCGTCATATATAAATTCTCTGTACACTTCATCTGCAACTATAAATAAATCGTTTTCTTTAGCTATATCTCTTAACATAAGCA
>NZ_ARZA01000041.1 GCF_000387765.1 Caldisalinibacter kiritimatiensis | reverse complement strand
TATCACTCATAATAAAATATGGTAATTATACAATATATAAGATATAATAATAGATAAAGGTATAAAATTCCATTTATGGCATATGGAACATTGAGTTATAGAAACTATAGGTTGAGGAGGGATAATGATTAAAAAGGTTAGTTTAACTATTATAAGTGTAATATTGTTGTTTACAATTATTACAACAGTAAAAGGATTAGGTACCTTTGAAAAACTTGTATTAAAAGAATATAAAAATTATAACAAAGTAGATTTATTTACTGAAATAGAAATGCATAAAATATATATTGTTTATCTAATTACCTAAATATTTATCTAGTAAATTATTTATTTCTTCTATACTGTTTAAATTAACCTTTGAATCTAAAGTTTCTATTTTAACTAATTCTTCATTAATATACCCATTACTTACACTTTTTACTATGCCTATTCCCTTGGCATAATATTTCTTTCTTTCCATATCATTTTTTCTTATAGTAACTTCCAATGTACTATAATATCCAGATGGGGTATTTACACCTACCTTAACACCTGTAATTTTATATTCTGTTTCATCTTCATTTTTCCACTTAGTGCCTACCTTAATAGGAGTTTGTAATATTATATCATTTTTATTTGGTTCTTTGTTAAGATAATTTTTATTAAATGAATCAACTTCACTTGTATATATTAATTTAATACAATCGTTAGTTATTTTATAAATTCTCACTAAACCTGTGCCATAATCAATTTGGTTTATTTGATACATACTTTCATCGATTTCATTTACTATATATATTGTTCCATTCCCTTCAAATCCACTATTAAATACCTTTACTAAATTTTTTTTAGGTACATACTCTCTTATATTAATTGTAGTATTGTTAGTATTTATCATTTCATTCAAACATGATGACAGTAATATAGATAAAACTAATAATATTATAATATATCTTAGCTTGGAATTTAGAAGCATATTTAAAATACATTCCCTCCTTAAATTAACAAGTATATATTAATTATACATTAAATGCAAAATTATAGCAACTAGAATTGTTATAATAACACTTTAAATATGTTAAAGAACTATTTGTAAACAACTCTATAGAATAATATATAAATATGAAAGGCACACTTATGTGTGCCTTTATACAATATCAAACCTATTTTTAATTTTATCTTTTATAGTAGATAATCTATTATAAATATTATCCCCTGGACAAGACTTGCTTGCTACATCTCTATGTCCTATTATGTGAGTATTATAATCAATTGTATATTTATAACATAACCATGCTAATAAATCTACTAGTTTGTCTTCTTGTTTTACTGTAAAATCTCTAATGTCATAATTCCCCAATACAACTACTCCGATACTTTTTGAATTATAACCGTATGCATGAGCTCCAGCTACATTTACGTTTCTTCCTTCCATAAGTAATCCATTTACACCTACAGCATAATTATATCCAATGTCGCACCATCCATTATCATTCATGTGTATTTCTTGAATTCTTTTCATGAATCCTTCTTCATCATCACCAAAATAATTAGCTAATGCATCATTTTCATCTCCTGTATGATGAATTATAATATATTCTGGATTGTTTGAGCCTGAACATCCGTCAGCAGGTAAAGCACCCCATCCGCTTCTTGATAAGATATAAGGTTTAGGTTGAGCATAAACATCACCCATAAATATCCTCTCCTTTTTAATTATATTTAGTAAGACTCTCCCTGTTGGCCAACTTGTTTCGTCTTA